>NZ_SPPB01000041.1 GCF_004570605.1 Granulicatella sp. WM01
GTTTAAATATTTTACATATTTACGAACTCGAGTATTTTTAGTGCAAGAAAAATTATTTAAACCATCTTAATATGGGCTGAAAAGTCTATCAAATCAGTATGCTTATTGTCAAGGCACGCTCACGCTATAAACCTTGACAACTGCATACCGATTCGAAAAGAAACAATTAGCCCTATTAAGAAAAAACAACTTAATATTTGCTGGAATTTTTACTTACCAACATAATTTGACGAAGAGCCAAATTCTAATTGTTCAACAAATCGGTTGAAGAACAAAAACGTTCACTCATACAAGTATTTTTATATCACTAAAAAACACGATTGTCTGTTATATCACTAGGAGAAGTCGTTCACCAAGATCATTTGGCGAAGAGCTTATTTTGTCTCAACCTATAGTTTACTGGTTTGCTTCACTTTTTTCTATAAAAAAATAATCGTGTTGGCGAACTTTTTTGTTCACCAACACGATTTATTGTACACCCGTAATATTTTTTATTTATCCACATATACACGATGAACACGTTGGGAAATACCGCATAGTATTTCATAGCCAATCGTTCCTATATTTACTGCTAAATCAGAAGCCGATTGATGTTGTCCAATGAGTTCTACTTTTGTACCTACTGGATATGGCTGACTTATTTTTATCATCATCTGATCCATGCACACAACACCGACAATATCACATTTTTCATGACCAATGTAAACACTTTGTTTACCTAAATCTCGACGCCAACCGTCTGCATAACCTAGTGGTAATGTTGCAATCCACTCGTCTTCTTTAGCGATGTATTTTGCACCATAACTTACAGCTTCGCCTCTTTTTAATTGATGCACATGAATAATTTCTGTTTCCAAAGATAGTATGGGTTTAATTGGTAGAGGCATAGGTAATGTAAAGTCTGAAGGGTTCAAACCGTACATAGCTATCCCAATACGCACAATATCAGAAAAATAATGGTTTCTCCATATACTCATGGCTGAATTTCCTAAATGTGTATATGTTGGTTGAATAGTCAAATAACTTAATAGATGCTGAAATTGTTCATATTGTTTCTGCACTCGGTTATCATCTTCACCATCGGCTGTTGCAAAATGCGTAAATACACCTTCTAATTGATAACATTCTGATTGCTCTAATTCGTGCATCAATCCTGTTATCTCCTCACCCGTTTTTAACCCTATCCTATTCATACCTGTGTCTAAAGCAACATGTATAGGTAATACGCCTTGAATCATATATGTTTTTGCTTGTTTTAAAAAGTCAAGAGAACTTACTGTTACACTAATGTGATTATCAACCATAAGTTGTGCAAATTTTGGATGTGTGATACCTAAAACTAAAATTGGTAAATGAATACCTGCCTGACGTAATTCAAGTGCCTCATCCAATACAGCAACGCAAAGCCCATCTACACCACATTGCTGGGCAACTCGTGCAATAGGTATTGCACCATGCCCATATCCGTCTGCCTTAACAACTGCATAAAATTTCTGTTTAGAATCTAAATGTTGCCTAATAAGTCGTATATTTTCTCTCAATTGGTCTAAATGGATAATTGCCTTAACTGGTCTATTTATCGCCTCTTTCATACTGCTCCTCCAAAATAACCTGTGCTGCTGCAACAGTTTGTGTATGTGTTATCGACACAAATATATGTCCTGAAAATTTTGAACATGTCATAATTGGTCTGTTCTTCGTGCCAGGTAAAACTTCTATATCATGAAAGGATACTGCACCAATACCTGTGCCAAAGGCTTTTGAAAATGCTTCTTTAGCAGCAAAACGACCAGCCAAAAATTCAATTTGTCTATGTTCACCTAATTCATGATACACCTGATATTCACGCTCTGTTAAAATTCTTTGGGCAAACTTTTCTGATTTTTTTCTTGCTTGTGCTATTCTATCTAATTCAATCACATCTAATCCAATGCCTACAATCATCTTGTATCTCCATAATCTTATTTGTACATCATTTTGCCTTATTTAATCATAATACCAATTTATCATATTATCAATAAACGATTTACTTTTTAAATGAATACCTACATACTCTTCATAAATAGCATCAATCATACGCCTCATTTCTAATTTAACTGGCGCAGATAATTGAATATCTCCAATCTGTTTAAAATGCATGTGTTCTAATTTTTGAATGATAAACATGGCATTAGCATCAATGTGCAAACGAAAATTATCTTTATCCCACTGTGTATGATGTAAAACACCACCATACTTGAAAGAAAAATCAAATGGTCCTTTCATTTGTCCTGTTATAACACAATGCTGAAGCTGTAATGTGACACCAAAAAAACGAATAATACGTAATTCAAACATCATCGTCACAATTTCTACATCAAGGTAACGGTTCAAGGCATCAAAAGCCTCTTTTAATAAATAGTAGATTTCTTTATGCACAATTTTATCATCTACTACAGCATCAGCTAAACCAACCATATAGCTAGCGTATGCTTGAACAAGCAAATCGTCTTGTGCTCGTTTCATATATGCCACTTGACGAGGTTCTTTTAAAAAGGACAATCCATTACGATTTATTTTACCGACCATCTCCACTTGAGAAAAAGGTAATAGTGCCATCTTTAGCGGATGTGACTGATTTTTATTGACTTGTCTAACAAAAAACATTTGTTTACCAAATTCTAACGTAAATATTTTAACAATCATATCTGTTTCTTTATAAGGTTGGGAAAATAAAATAATACCATGAAAACTGTCCTCAAACATCTTCTTACCCCTCCTTAATAAGATTCATATTACTCTTTATACTGTATTAATGCTCGTTTAGCTAATTGATCGGGTAACTGATTATCTTTTTGATGAAACCATTCAACAAAATACAAACGATAAAGTTCTAATAGAGGGAGAATCTGCTCTAAATAAGGATGTTGCCATTCTCCTTTAGCACTCTTTCGATTAAGAGCCTGTACAACAACTTTACTATCAGAATATAAACATAATGTCTCCTCATGTAAGTTTTGCTCTTTAATATCCATTAAAGCAACGCAAACGGCATAAAATTCTGCTTGATGATTATTTAGTCTGCTTTTTTTACCTTTAGAAACAGGGAATTGCTCTTTATCTTTATACAGTACATATCCAATGCCAATAGCTTTTCCGTTACTGGCTGCATCAACATATAATTTTATCATACATGCTCCTATAAAATCGGTGAGAATAATCTTGCAATTGCCTGCTTACATTTCCGCCATTTTGATTGTTGTTTAAAATAGTTTTCATCTGCTTTCAAACTATGAGATACATCTATCCAAAAATAGCTTTCCAATTCTTTAGCGATAGTTTCATTATATAAAAATGCAGATACTTCAAAATTTAATCTAAAGCTACGATAATCAAAATTAGCCGTCCCTACACTAGAAATTTGGCTATCAATAATAACAACTTTTGAATGAATAAACCCTTTTTCATATAAATACACATTTGCACCTAAAGATTGTAATATTTTAGCATAATATTCAGTTGCACGATACACAACCATGTGATCTGGTCTGTCTGGAATCATAATATATACTTGAATACCTGAGCGAATGGCAATACGTAAAGCGTCCATAACACTCTCATCTGGAATGAAATAGGGAGTTTGAATATAAATTGATTCTTTTGCCAAAGAAATCATTTTTACATACCCTAATTTGATATGTTCCCAGTCTTCATCTGGTCCACTCGACACAATTTGCATAGCGACATGCTCCCCATTCAACGATAAGTGTTTTACCTCTGGGAAATATGCCATTTGATAAGAACGTTGATCTTTTTCAGCTGCCGTAGCATTCCAGTCTACAAAAAAACGTGTTTGTAATGAATGAACAGCTTCTCCTTGAATACGTAAATGAGTATCTCTCCAATATCCTAATTTTCCTAAACCAATGTATTCATCACCAATATTGAATCCCCCAATATACCCAATTTTTCCGTCTATAACCACAATTTTACGATGATTACGATAATTCATGCGTAAATTAATAATTGGTATAGGCGAACCAAAAAATGGCATGGCTTTGCCGCCAGCTTTAGTTAACTTTTTAAAAAAATTAGGTTTCAATGTATTATTTCCCCAAGCATCATACAAGACTAAAACTTCTACACCTTGTTTGGCTTTCTCTGCTAACTCCCTCACGACACGTTTTCCCAAATCATCAGAATGAAAAATATAGTACTGCAAATGGATATGATGCTTAGCTTGTTGAATATCTTGAATTAAAGCATTAAATTTTTTTGTGCCATCAATAATAATATCTACTGTATTATACTGAGTATACAAAGCATCTTCAGAATTCAAGAATAGCGAAATCATCTCGTGTTCACTCCGATTATGTTTACTTCCTAAAGAACCATTTTTTAATAATTCTTGTTGTTCATCTGATGATATTTTAAGCCCTAAGCGCTCTTGATTTTTTAAATCAAAAATATTATCTTTGGAGATTTTTTTTCCAAAAAATAAATAGATAATTAGTCCGGCAACCGGTAAAAAAATCAAGACAATTAGCCATGCCCATGTTGATGATACGTCTCTTGTATCTCTAAAAACAACAACTAAGGCTAGTGTTATATGTATACATACAATTAACCAAATGATTGATTCCATACTAGCTCCTTTCTTATTCTCTACATTTTGATCTAATGGGCGGATTGAGGCATAAAATCATAAGGTGTGATATTATCCATACCTATCATAGGATCAATATGAAACATGGTATCTTCACTCAATATACGATCTGTTTGTTCAGTCTGTTCAAAGTCAACTTGATGTGATATTTGTCTATCTTTAGGCTGAGGTGTACCTGTATTGTCTATTTTATCAAATGCTTCATTATTTTGCACTAAGGTTTTTGACAATCCTGTTAATTTTTCACTCAATAACGTACAACGTGCTATTCCTTCATGCTCAATAGCATATTGAAATGCTTCAATTTCTCCACATAAAATTAATGATTTTTTACTACGTGTAAGCGCTGTGTATAGTAAATCTCTACGCAACATCCTACCATATTGCTTAACTAACGGTAAAATCACTAAAGGAAACTCACTTCCTTGTGCTTTATGAATTGAACAGCAATATGCCAATGTTAAATTATGCCATTCTGAACGTTTGTAACGTATTTGATTGCCATCAAATACCACAATTAATTCATCAACTTTATCCTCTGTTTCTTGTGCATAGAAAATAGCTTCGATTTCTCCAATATCTCCATTAAATACACTTTGTTCTGGTTGATTGACCAACTGTAATACTTTATCTCCAACACGGAAAATACGATCAAAATGTTCAACTTGTCGTTGTTTATCTTGCGTACGTGGATTTAATACGTCTTGAATAATCTGATTTAGATGATTAATTCCTGCTTGGCCTTTATACAAAGGTGCCAATACTTGAATATCTCGTAAGGAATAGCCACGTTCCTTTGCTTTTTCAACAATTTTTTGCACAATTTTTGGCACCTGTGCTGCACTTGCTTGAAAATACGACCGATCACTAAAATTAGTTGTAAAATCACTTGGCATATAACCGTCTTTAATATGATGAGCAAGTGTTACAATGGTAGAATGCTCGTCTTGTCGATAAATTTTAGTCAACTCTGTATACGGCACCATACCAGATTCGAGCAAATCATGAAGAACTTGTCCTGGACCAACTGAAGGAAGCTGATATTTATCTCCTACTAATAGCACTTGCATGCCGTAAGGAACAGCTTTCAAGACCCAATTCATCAGCCACGTGTCAACCATAGACATTTCATCAATAATCAAAAAACTCCCCTCTAATTCATTGATATACGTATCTTGTGTATGATTAGTATCTTGAGGATTTAAACCAATCCCTAACATACGATGCAACGTCATTGCAGCTAACCCTGTCAATTCTTTCATACGTTTAGCAGCTCTACCAGTAGGTGCTCCTAATAATATAGGACAGTGTTGATCACTAAACACATCTTGCTTTAAGAGTGTTATATCATTTAATCGGGCATACAACGCTACTATGCCATTAAGAACCGTTGTTTTCCCAGTACCCGGTCCTCCTGTTAAAATGGATAAAGGTGAACTAATAGCTTTTTTTATAGCATTTTTTTGTGCTTGACTATAAACAATCTGTAACTGTTTTTCAATGACTTCAATTTCTTTATCTAAGTCTACACTAGGATATTGTTTCTGTTCTTGTGATAAAATAGATTTAATAGCAGTCGCTATTCCTTCCTCTGCATAATATAAACTTGGTAAGGCGAATCGCCCATTATCCTCAATAATTATTCCAGTTCTTGCCATATCAAGCAATTCTTGAGTCAGTTCAACTTCATCAACCATTTCTTTACGCGATTTTTCTAATGTTACTATGGCATATTTTAATAATTCCGCACCACTATAATACGTATCTCCCTTAGCATAACTAAGCTCTTTTAATGTAAAATAAATGCCTCCACGTAATCTGTTCCGATGTTGCACAGAAAACCCTAACTGTTCTCCAATTTGATCAGCTTTAGCAAAACCAATTCCCTCAATATGTTCAACTAAACTATACGGATTTTCTTCGATAATTTGTATTGTTTTCTCCTGATAAAATTGAAATATACGATACGCTAGTACATCACTAAACCCATACTTAAACAGTTGAATAATCGTATGATTTTCTCCTTGCATGGCTTTGACTTGTTGGACAAGCATTTCTCTTTTTTGTACAGTTAATCCAGTAATCTCTTTCAATTTTGGAGAGTTTTGAACAATTTGGCTAATTGTGTCTGCACCAAAACATTCTACAATGCGTGTAGCCAAAACCTGCCCAATTCCTGGAAACTTATCACTAGATAAATAATGAATAAGTCCTTTTTCTGATGAAAGTGCTGATTGTGTATAGCTGGTCACTTGAAATTGTAATCCATACTTTGCATGTTCAACAAGTTGCCCGTGAAAGAGATACTCT
This sequence comes from Granulicatella sp. WM01, assembly GCF_004570605.1. Classification (GTDB taxonomy): domain Bacteria; phylum Bacillota; class Bacilli; order Lactobacillales; family Aerococcaceae; genus WM01. The sequence continues at coordinate 6,956 of NZ_SPPB01000041.1, forward strand.
GTTTCTGTATGTATTTGACCAAATGTTCCTGTTACAACAATATCATCTTGAGTATAACTAGTATCCGTTTGTGTAATACGTACCAATAATACTTTATAGAAATTAGTGTCATTTTGGAAATAAATACTTTCAACAACGCCTTTAATATACTCTTGACTCATCTATACACCTCCTAGTTTTTGTAATGCCACTTCTTATATCAGTTTATCTTATACATTCTTTTCACAATACATTATTTATTACACAATGAATGTATTAGAATAGTTTACCGCTACAATAATTAAATCTTCTGTTAACGGAACATCTATTGATAAGTTTGCTTGTAAATGATCAGAACGATCATATTTAATCCCTAATAAATTTAGTCCGTGTTTATGACGTAAATCTAATTCTCGGATAGTTTTGCCCACCCATTTTTCTGGAACGTTAAATTCAATAATTGACGTTTGTTCGTCTAATCGTAACATTTCCTCAATTTTTTTAGGTTTCAATAACTTAACTAACTGTTTTCCTGCATCTTTTTCAGGAGTAATGACCATGTCTACTCCTAAAGTATATAATACTGTTTCGACTATTTCACTTTGTGCCTTAGCAATGATATAAGGAACATTCAATTTCTTCACACTCATGACTGCTAGAACTGCACTTTCTAATTTAGTTCCCGTAGCAACAATCACTGCATCGCACTCTCCTACACCAATACTCTCCAATAGGTCAACATCTGTGAAATCACCAACAACTGCCTTAACAACATCATCTACAATAGCATCCACACATTTTTCATTTTGATCAACTACAATCACATCACACCCTTGCTCAGCAAGTTGCCTAGCTACAGTTTCTCCAAAAATACCTAATCCAAGTACAGCTACATTATTTATATTCAATTTCATGGTTTACCTCATCCAATTAAAATATCTGCTTGTGCATAACGCACATCTTTTTCTTTTTTACTGACAAAACTTAATAATACTGTCAATGCTCCTACACGACCAATAAACATTAACAACATAATGACAATTTTACCTAAAACACTTAAATCAGTTGTAATACCAGTGGTTACACCAACTGTTGCAATAGCACTAACTGCCTCAAACCATAAATCAATTGGATTTAAATGAGGATTACTCATTAATAATCCAGCATAACCTAATAATAAAGCACTAAAGAAAAAGACAATCATTGTTAATGCTTGCTTAATTGCCTTAGAAGAAATCGTACGGTAAGCAAACACAACATCATTTTTTCCTTTTAAAGTTGTTCTAACTAAAAAGATAATTAATGCAATCGTTGTAACTTTTAACCCTCCTGCTGTTCCACCCGGAGCACCACCTATTAACATGAGTAAAACAAAAATAAAATTCGTTAATGGTAAAGTCTTAGCATAATCTAATGTGGCAAACCCCGCCGTTCTCATTGTCACACTTTGAAAAAAACTTGCCAATACTTGTGTTCCTGTATCCATTTTGGCAAAGGTTTGCGAATTATGCAATTCTGATAAAAATGTAAATACTGTTCCTAAAACGATTAAACTGACTGTCATAACCAATACAATTTTAGCATGTACACTTAGTGATTTCCAAATAGTTGGTTTGTACTGTCTATGGATAAACATTTCCCTAACTTTTTGATACAGTTCATACCAAACTAAAAATCCTAAGCCACCGCTAATAATTAATGCCGCCACAACTCCATTAACCAAAGGGTTACTGATAAACATTTGCAAACTATTTCCACCTAAATTATCAAAACCGGCATTACAAAATGCAGAAACAGCCGTAAATAGTGCGTTAAAAATGCCTTTAAACACTCCATAACGTGGAATAAAATCAATCATCAATAGCAATGAGGCAAAACTTTCCACAATAAATGTCACTTGGTACACTTTTACTAAATAATGTTTAATATTTTTAGCTGAATTAAGATTGAGTGAATCTTGCAATAAATAGTGGTTCTTTAAGGAGAGTTTTTCACCTAAACTAAATACAAAAAACGTCATTACTGTAATCCAACCTAGCCCACCAATTTGCATTAAACACATACAAATAATCTGTCCAAACGTGTTATACACATCTCCAACTGACAATACACTAAGCCCCGTCACACTAACCATAGACGTTGCGGTAAATAAATGATGAAAAAATGGTGTCTGCTCTCGTCCAGTTTGAGAAATTGGCAAAGAGAGTATGCACGCTCCTAAAAGAATAACCATTCCAAATCCGAACACAATTTTTTGCGTATTAGATAGTCGCTTGATGAACGCCATAGTTTCCTCCAATCTACATTCTCTATTATAACTTTCCTTATTTTAATATATTTCTACATAAATTGATAGTTTTATCTTTAATAAACACGGCAATCATAAATAGAATAATTATCTATTAGACATTTTTCTTCTAAATTTTACAATATTACTCACACATTCTTAACTGTTCCACATGTCTATATTTATTCACATCTATTGTCCATAAATAAACTCAATCTTGTCTGTTTGCTTAATCATTGCCTTATAAAGATTCACAAAGCATCTAACGGTATTGAGTAGCGAAATGATACGTTTCAAACTATTTTTAGTGTATAACAAACCCTATTGGTAAACAAAAACGTTCACTAACACAATTAACTAAGAAAAACAGCTCACCAACACGATTGTTTTTTATCACTAAAGTACATGTATCAACATCAATTTGATGTAAACCTGTTATTTTTTTATGCGTATTAGATGTTAACTTATATTGATTGGTTATGTCTTTAGAGAAAGTCAACTTCACACTCTCACTTCAAAACGAGTTATCTTTGTATAGCTAAAAGAAGCTAGGTACCCTTACACCTAACTTCTTTAAATTCATATATTTGCGTATTCCCTTTTCAAATCTTCACCAACATCATGTCGTATAAATCGTTGAAGCTGTGGCAATCAAATGCCATTGATTTGCTGTAGTGGCTACATATCCTCTATCTTTATAAAAATCATTATACGGCAAAATAGCTACCTCTAATTCATCAATCTGAATCAATTTTCCAGCAATATACAATTCAATACGTTCTATTGCTCGTTCAATTCTTGCTTGTAAACCACCTAAACGAATATCAATCGTATCCAACCCAAACACTTTATTTTCATGCAACCATTGATATGAGTAAATGGAACGAAACTCTCTCAATAGCTGATGTAAATAACGCAATTGTTCAATATGTTCTCTTAATGCTTGTATGTCTTTAGCATGATATGAAGCACGAATATCGTGAGAAACCCTCGCTTTAATGGCTAAAATTTGACAAAGTTTGGCTTGTGTATCAAATAAGTAACTCCATTCAGTTCCTTGCTGAGCAATCGTAGAAAGAGTTTTTGCTGACTCTTCAAAATGCTTAGCATCCTTTTCATGATCGATATGCTTATCTAAGAGTGGGCACAAAACATCTTGATACAAAATATAACGTCCGGGATTAATACCACTTGTTTCTCGTGGATTACTTGGTGTTAAATTCGCTAAGTCTAGTGTTAAAAACCGCTCTACAGCCAAACCATGAATGGTTTCAAAATGTTGTGCAAAGTTCTCTAAGCCATTAGTATATTGATACTCCGCCCATGCTTGTAAACTGGGTAAGACAGAAAAGGCTGAACACTCTCCACCATTATCTCCCCAACCTGTAACACTCACATGTTTTACTTGATAACGTAGACATGCTTGATGAGCGCACGGAGCAATTTTTAAACTAAATTCATTATCTGGTGTGTAGCCAATCCATTTCCATACACCACCTGCAAAAGCAATATTTTCTGAAGTAATCTGTCTGTGTTTTTCAAATTTTTGGGCATAATTTTCTTCTGTCGTTTGATAGTAATCCCAATAAATTAACTCCACTCGTGTTTTTAATTTATCTAAATAAACTCTTGTGTCCTCATCTATAGTTAAATCGCCATCATAGTTTTTAGAAGCAGTCAATAATTGGAAGAACATGTCACTCCACATGCTACATTTAAACCCATATTTATCGGCAATATCCAATACTCGTTCTAAATGCTGACACATGAGTAAACTACGATTTTGATACCCATGTTCATTCAAATATCGTCCTAGACCGACTAAGTGAGCCTCGTCCATTCCAATATTGACACAACGTGTTTTTAAATGCGACAATGTTTCAAACATTTTATCAATGAGTGTATAGACTTCTTGATTACCAATCAATAGAATATCGTCAACATCACGTTTTATTTGTATGTCATGAATACTCCATTTTACATAAGCACTCAAATGAGCTAATGTTTGAATACATGGAATAAATGACATACCGTAACTTTCTGTTTCAATTTCAATATCTTTTAACTCATCAATCGTATATCGTCCTCTAAAATATCCAAAATATGCCTCGTCACGTAATTCATAGGTATCTTCCATATACAATTGAAAATTAGAGTATCCCATTAACGCTAATAATTGAATTAAACGTTTAGATGCTCTTGGTGTAATCACAGCATTTCTCGAAGCATCAAGCATATATCCTAACTCTTGATAGGCAGGCTCTTGCTTAATATTTAATTTTTTTTGACCTTTTTTTAATTGTGTCTTCAAATGTGTTAATGCTCTGAAAATCATATACTCTTTTTCATAAAAAATCGTGTATATGCCATTATCGCCTACAATGCGAAATCCTAAATCACAACTTTTTTCAAACTGTAGCTGACAATCTGTTAACCTTAGATACTCTACACAGCTCTTGACACGTTTATTCAACTCATCTGTTATTCCATTTATTACCATCGTCGTCACCTCTATGTCTATTCCAAATTCTAAAAGAATCTCCCTATTCTTTTCATAGCAAACGATAACTTCCTTTTATTAATATTACATGTGCCTACGGTAATTCCTATTTATTATAAAGCCTCACACGTTACACCGTTCCCTCTTAGTGTTGTAAAGTATTCATATATGCACCAACTAAATTAGCATCTTTAGTATGTGTACATGCTTTAATCAATGGAATCTCTGGAAAATCATCATGATAAAGTGTTGATAGACGTTGTAATTCTTGTTTAACACGTGAAATAAAGTCTGGATTTTGACTAATTGACCCACCAATATAAATAATTTCCGGATCAAAACAATAATAAATATTCAATAAGCCTACAGCAAAATGATGAACCATTGTACAAATAGCATCTTGACAAAGCTTATCTCCATTTTGAGCACACTCGAAAATTTTCTTTCCATTCCATTCCTCATTCGTATCTTTAGCCTGTGCTTTAACTGCTCGCACCAGACTTCCCGTTGATGCTAATTGTGACCAATTTTTTATCGGTGTAGATACTCCGTTAATCATCATATAACCAAATTCTCCACCATAAGATTTTTTCCCTCTGACTAATTGACGATTAATAATTAGCGCTCCACCTATTCCTGTTCCACATACCACACACGCACAATTTTCAGTGACTTCATCAACGGCTAGCTCACTTAACCCAACACAATTTGCGTCATTTTCTAAATAAACTGGCACGTTGTGATGTTCTAATAATGCATACCAAGATACTCCGTGAATGTATGGAATGGCACTCAATCCTTGAATTTCTCCACTTACTCGATCGACTGCACCTGGAACACTAATTGAAATAGCACGAATATGATAACTTGTTATTTTATTATTCATCCATTCTAATAAGTCTTTTCTGGATTTAGGAGTAGCAATATCCTCTCTAGTTTCCACCTGTTTATTTGTTCCAATTAGTCCAAACTTTACACTCGTTCCACCAATATCAAAACACGCAACAGTCATACCCCTACCTCCTATAAAATATCTGTTCTAATCTCTTGTGGTGCGATCTCTGATCCAAGTTTACCAATCGGTTCTTCTAACAAGTTAACAGATTCTCTACTTTCTGAGTGCAATCCAATTTCTTCATTAGATAGATTATAATAACGTAATAAAATGTGTTCACTTTCTTCTGCACGTTTTAAAGATGTTCCACATAATTCTGGAATATCTAAAGATGCATGGTTTGTGTAAACGCCATTAGCCTCTATAGAACCGTCATGTTGATACGCTTGTTTAGCAAACAAATCTGTTTGGAATGCTTTTGCACGTTTAATTGCATGATAATCATCACTTCTATTGTGCCATTCCATTGCATACTCAGCAACACATTCTCGTAAGCATTGTGCTTCTGGTGTTGGGAAATATCCCCAATCTCCTAACTCTCCTGTACTACGTAAAATTGTTAAAGCAATCTCTTGGTTATTCAAAATTTCGTATTCATGCAATCCACGGCTTGATACAGTTAACGCTAAGTCGTCTTGACGTAAGGACACAAACGAACGATGTCTTTGTGGATTTGTTGGGTTTTGCCAAGATTTTGCAACGTGGTTGTTTCTCTCAACTGTTTCATAAATACTATCCGATACATTTGTTTCTGAAGTAATCGGTGTTTTAAATATCACTCGAATACGATGATCTTTAGCCGTATTAGAAAATACTGTCTTGAATTGCACTTGCGGACTATTTTGATATAGAGTTATAAATGTTTTCAACTCTATTGTGTCATATTCTTTACTGCGTTTTGCTTGTCTATCTTTAAATTCAATAATTTGTTTTTGTTCTTGCTCTAATAAATCCTCAGCACTGACTGGAATATGAAGATGATGTGTTAATGTTGCTAATGTCACATCTTTACTCTGATAAGTAAGTGTCAAGTCCGTTGCCTTAGCAAAAATAGGTTCTTCTCCTTTTGGTGCCATGTAAATGTATTCATTTCCAATATCTCCAGTATCTTCAAAACGTAAGAAATCTTTTTGAACTTCTTGTGTCTGTTTATTGGTCAAAGATAATGTACCGTCTGTTGCTAATTCTATACGTACATACGGATTTTCTAAAACATCTTTCTGTTGTGAATTAACTGGTTCACACTCAATAGGTCTAATATCATACGTTTGCCAAGAAAATGGTGCCATATCAGATACAACAAAACGAACTTTGACTTGACGTGAAAATGTAGCACTACGGAAAGCATCTTTTGGCAACTCATAATGGAATTGTACGCCTAAATCTTCAATTTTCGACTCAACTTTTTCCCCATTACAATAAAGTGCCAAATGAGGTATAGGTAATGCTTCCATTTCCTTATAATGTTGTGCTAATTTTCCATCTCTAAAATCAACTTTATCTAAAATAACATTTGCCTCAACTAATTGCGTTTTATAGAAAGGTGTTGTATTCATAACAGTAATTAAATGTTCACCTAACTGTTGTGTATTCAATTGTTTTTCAAAACGGTCGAAACTACGATGCGCTAAAAAGTTTGCAACTTGCTCCACTTTTTCAAAACGTGTTTCCATTTCACGATGGACCTCATCTACACTACACCCACAAATACTATCATGAGGCGCATTTTCCAATAATAGTTTCCATGCATAACGTAATTCATCTATTGGATAATCATCTCGTGTCATAACTGCCATTGGTTCAACGACTTGTTCTAGTAATTTACTAGCTCTATCATTGGCTTGTTTTAAATAAATACGTGAAGATGCTGTATTAGTCAGTGTATACCATCCGTCAGTTTCTTGACTAGTTAATTCTCCGTATACGGCACTTAAATCTTCTGGTAATTCTTCTTTTACTGCTTTAACATACTCATCAAAATTGCTATGAACAAAATCGATGTCTGGATATAATTTTTTAGCCACTTGAATTGCTTTAGATAAATCTTTTTGAACAGGTTGATGATCACAACCGTTCATTAATAAATAATGCTTAGTAGACGCATACGCTCGAACATCGGCTAACTTTTTCTCCCAAAATACTTTAGCGTCCTCTTCATTACTTGGAATTTCATTTCCATTACTGTACCAATTTGCAAATAAAATTCCTAACACTTGACTACCGTCTGCTCCAATCCAATTCATTTCTGAAAATTGGGATTGGAATTTTTCATCTTCTAATACTTGGTTATCAAACCCTACAGGTTTAACTCCACGTCCAAAAAAAGCTACATCAATTCCAGCTTGTTTTAATAATTGTGGCACTTGTCCAACATTTCCAAACGTATCTGGATAATATCCAATTTTTGGTGGTGTCCCCCATTTTTTACTTTCAATATGCCCAAGCAATGTATTTCGCATATTTGCTTCACTACTAATCAAAAAGTCATCTTGTAAAATAAAGAATGGACCTATTTTTAATTTTCCTTCTTGAATATAGCGATATAATTTTTCACGATTTTGCGGTCGAATTTCTAAATAGTCGTCCAATACGATTGTTTGTCCATCTAAATGGAAACTTTTAAACTCAGGATCTTTTTCAAATAACTCAAATAAATCATCAAAAAGTTCCACTAAACGCATACGGTGTTCTTCCCATGGTAAATACCATTCACGATCCCAATGGCTGTGTGAAATAATATGTACAGTTTCTTTTGTCATGTTTATACCTCCACTCTTAAATCATAATAGTCTAAAACTAATTCACAAAACATCATATTTGCCCAAGAGAACCATTCACGAGAATATTTTGTTGGATCATCTACATGGAAACTTTCATGCATAACACCTGTTCCTCCATCGCAGGCAACCATTAAATCTAATAAACGTTTTTTCTCTGCTTTGTCATGTGTTGTCAATCCTTGAATTGCTAAGGCAATTGGCCAAATATAACGGTAAAATGTATGGCTACTTCCTAATCCTTCAGCATATTTTCCTGTGTAATAATATGGATTTTCTTCGCTTAATATTGTTCGACGTGTCGCTTGGTAAATTGGATCATCAATCGTACAGTATCCTAAATACGGTGCAGCTAACAAACTTGGTACATTTGGATCGTCCATAATAAGTTGATTGCCTAATCCGTCCACTTCAAAAGCAAAAATTGTCTCGCCGTCTTTATTTTTAGTCAATCCATACGTTTGTATTCCTTGATGAATGTCATGACGCAATTGCAAAGCAGTCTGTTTTAACTGAGGATACTCATCATCTTGTGGATATTCATCTAAAATCGTTTGAATATAATCTAAAACAACTACAGCAAACATATTTGACGGAATTAAATAAGAATATATACACGCATCATCGCTCGGTCTAAAACCAGACCATGTCATACCTGTGTATGCACAAATAGGTCCTCTTCCTTTTCTTGATAATGTATCTTCTTTTCTATCTGTATCTCTTTGGAATGTATACGTTGAATTATCTTCGTGATGCTGTTCAGTTTGCCACGTCTTTACAATCACATCAATTGCTTTAAAGAAATCCGCTGTAAAATGGCTATCATCTCCTGTAACTTTCCAATATAAATACGCTAATTGGACGGGATAGCACAATGAATCGATTTCGTATTTTCTCTCCCAAATCCACCCTGTCAATTCCGTATGGTCACTGGCGTGATGTCCTTTAAAATTATCGGCTTCATTAAATGCATTTGCATAAGGGTCATGTAAAACGAACGCAAACTGACGTGCGATTAATCCCTTAATAGTTTGTCTTAACTGTTCGTCCTCTTTAGCTAAGAAAAGATATGGTTTAATTTGTGCTGTAGAATCTCTCAACCACATGGCTGGAATATCACCAGTTAGTACAAAGCTAGTACCATCATCTAAAATTTTAATCGTTTTATCTAATGTATCTGTAAAGCAAGTTTCAAAAACTTTTCTCCATGCAGGATTATCTTCTATTTTTTCAAAAATACGATCTAACCAAATCTGAGTTGTTTCTTTTGTATAAATCATGAAAGTTCTCCTTTTCTAATACACCACATCATAAATATCTCTACATAATGGGCGATAGTTCACCAAATATAAAATTTGTATTTACCTATAGTTTAAAAAACTTCTTCAATAATTCATATACACAAATTAAGTCACTTTCTCTTGTAAGTATAGGTATCTGCAAAAATGTGGCACTATTGCTTACGTATCAACACTTTTTATAAAATGATATATCAGTATCTAGCGTAAAATATACTTAAAAGGTGTACAAAAAAGCTCATAAAAAATAACATGCAAGCGAGAGATTACCTCAAATTTTTTGAAAGTTTTTTTATTGCAAAAAATCCCTAGCCAAAGGCTAGGGGTTCTTTATAGTTCTTCAATTTTATACGTTTTTTCACCTAATGTGAATTGTGTACTTTCTTTTGGTGCTTGTCCCAAAGTTTCCCACGCTTCGACAATATCCTGTTCCAACACCCAACCAATTGCCACGTTGTTTGTTGCTAAACGGTACGCACGTTTAGAGTGGGATTGTTGCACGTCCATTTTCCCTGTAATAGTATATGTGTTTCCAAGGACTAATGGATTGATTGGTTTTCCATTTTGGTAGTGTGTGGCATGCTTGGATACTTTTACGTCTTGCCCCTCTGTTAAGGCTCTAAAACTTTGTGGAAAGTCAACGCTTGAGCGTGTGTTCTGATGTTCCTCTTGTGGAGTGGGTTGTTGCACTACTTTTCCTGTAATGGCTTCTACAAATTGTCTAGCAATATCATCTAAATATTTTGAAAATATCGCCATATCTTCCGAATTGTCCACAAAACAACATTCCACTAACCGATAATTGTACCCACATGTTGCTGATACACTCATATTATATAAGTTATCTCTTTTCTTAATGCCACGATTGACAAAATATTTAGCTAAGATAGCCAATAATGCATTGTCTAAATCATCAGCATTATATTCATGCCAAATGAGTACCTCACACCCTTTGGCTTGCCCATTAAATGCGTTTAAGTGCAATTCTGTAATGCTTTCGTATCCACTATAGGTATTGATATTCCGATGTTCATATACGTTCTGTTCTGTAATGTATTCAATATCCGTATGGTTATAGTGTGACATTGCCGTTGCCAAACGTCTTACCCATTCTGCTTCTGTTCCATTTGACCCAATCGCTCCGGGGTCATAACTCCCATTAGGATTTTTTCCATGTCCACAAATGACTAAATGTTTTGCCATGCTCTCACTTTCCTTTTCTTTATCGTATTGTGTTAAATTGTATTTTTCTATAAGTTCTATTAACTTACTCCCATAGCCACTATCTGTAGCATACAAGCCCGTTAATGCTTGTGCTTGCTCTTTATACCCTTTGGCATGTATCACGCTAGAATAGTGGTTTTTTCGCCATTCTGTAGACGTGATAAAATGGCTATGGTCTTTAACAAATTCCTCAATGCTAGCATACTTTCTAAATGCTGAACGTTCAGACGTGACCACACCATTATACTCTTCATTTGAGTATTTAACGTGTGTACTACCAGTCCACTCTTTGCTGGCTTTAATACCAGCAAAATTATTAGCTTCTCTAGCTAGTTCAGACTGCCCCCAACTGCTCTCTAAAATAGCTTGAGCAATGCGTATGGACGGCAATAAAACAGACGGCACATTTTGGTATAATGTTGCCATTTTTGAAATAAATGTGTTATCCATATAGCCTCCTTTTTGAATATGAAAAAAGACTAGCAAGTTTATGCTAATCTTTAATTCATTAGTATAATTTAATACCTTTCATATTTAGCCTGCGATATAATCACGGCATCCGTAATTTCACAATTTAACCCCTCACGATAAACTGTATCCCAAGGTCCATTTTTAGAATGCGTATATTCAATCAACTCTTTACCCGTTAAATTTCCGTACTGTTTAACAACATAAAATAGAGTGTGAATTACATCTTCACTGTATTGGACCAACATCATTCTTCCAATAGCCTGTGGCAATGCAATGTCCTCCAAAACATACGTCTCATCATCTTCCATTTTTATTGAACTTGAACCGAATTCTTTAAATTGACGATACATTTCTTCAACAACAGGAC
>NZ_SPPB01000042.1 GCF_004570605.1 Granulicatella sp. WM01
ACGAGGGACTAATGAAAATCACAATGGTTTAATTCGAGAATTTTTACCGAAGGGAAAATCATTTAATTTAGTACCTATTCAAATGATAACAACTATACAAAATGCGTTAAATAATAGACCTAGACGTATACTAGACTATGATACACCTCATACTATGTTTAATCGTTTGTGTGCAACGACATAAACTATAACAGAATAGGTGTAACCGTAAAGGCTCGCTACGCTAATACCTTGACCGTTACACCTATTCCATTACAAAACAACTATGTCGCACACAGACATAGACTGTGACTTTAGTATTTTTCATGTACTGTTGCACTTGGCTTTACAATTCGAGGAAATGTTGGGAGGGAGAGTATTATATGGCAAAACGCAAACATAAAAAAAGTAGGTCAGGTTCTATTATCGCTATTGGATTAGTTGTTTTGGCAATAATATCTGTTGTCGTATTAATAAAAACTTTTTTAGAGGGTTCTAGTCATATTATTTCTACAGATGACTCTTCTAATAAAGGATTGATTCAACAGAGTAAAACAGTATCTGAAACAACCACGACTTCACGCGAAACAACACGAACAACAAGAAAAAGTACAACGGAAATGACGACTGAAACCTCAACAAGTCAGTCTAATCGAGAGCGATATAGATTAGAAGAAATCGGAAATTCAAAATTAGAATTTGGTACTTTAGACGAAGCACACGACTTTGCTGAAAAAATCGTGAATAACCCTAAAACTTTGGCAGAGCTCCAACAACGTGGATATAGTGGATACTCTATTCGTGCAGTACGTTGGTCAGATAATACCGTAACGTATACGATTGAATGGATTTAAAGATAAATACGTTTAGACACAGTATTTCAGTAAGTAGGATATGTAATATGTTGGTGTGATTGTAAGAAAAGTATGTAAGATGAAAAATAGATAAATCCGAATAAGGCTTGACAAAAACTATATTGTCTGAAGTCATATCTCTAAAGTTGCGAGAAATCGACGTTTATAGACGAAGATTTCCCGCAATGTTTTTACGCGAAGATTTTTTCCTAGTCCGATTTCTTTGATTGATAAAGTGTGTGGGTAAAATTTTTTGTTTACCCACACACTTGTTAAGTTTTTATTCACATGAAATTTTATCTGACAGTTAACATTTAACGACTTATATATAAAATGTCTGAGATTACTGTAACGATAAAATTTTTAGTCTTAGTATGAAAAAATTAGGGAAAGACATTATCTGTCAATTTATTTAAGCGGAGATACTAAAATTTTTCTTGTTTTTAACCTTTTCCTAGCTTTAGTGTTAAATTAACCAAATAATGCCAAAAAGTAATCCTATAACTAAAAATACACAAGTATCTTTGGTTTGCCAATGTAATTGACGATATTTAGTACGTCCGTTTCCGCCACGGTATCCTCTAGCCTCCATAGCATTTGCCAAATCATCGGCTCGTCTTAATGCACCTGCAAATAGAGGAACTAAAATAGGAATTGTGGCTTTAATCCGTTTTAAAACATTTCCATTATTAAAATCTACCCCTCTAGCACGCTGGGCATTCATTACAGTTTGTGCTTCATCTAAGATTGTTGGCACAAACCGCATAGCAATTGATAAGATTAATGAAATTTCATGGGCAGGCACGCCTACCTTTTCAAAAGGTTTTAACATGCTTTCAACAGAATCTGCAATCATTAAGGGATTAGTTGTCAATGATAAGATTGTTGACACATTGATAATTAATAAAAAACGAATAGTAATATATAATGCACTAATTATTCCATCAAGTGTTAATTTAATTATCCACCATTGAAAAAGTACGAATCCACTTGGAATGAAAACAAGTTGAAAAATCGCCGTAAAGAGAATGAGCCATTTCATTGACGATAAACTTTTTAATACAAAGGTTAAGGGAAGTTGTGTCAATGTAATTAGTCCTAAATTAAAGGCTATTAAAAGTGCGTAATCTTGAGGACCTTTAGCTGCGAAAATAACTAAGAAAAATAAAATGCTTCCCAATAATTTTGCACGTGGATCTAAAAGGTGAATGAGTGAATTTCCTGGAATATATCTCCCTAGCAATATGTTATTTTGCATAATTACCCCCTTTGCTCATCTTTGTTTTTAAGTAGGAAATAAGTTCTGTTGTTGTTAATATATTTTCTGGAACATCAATGCCCTTTTGGCGTAAGCGATACGCACATTCTAAAGCACTAGGTAGAGCAATATGATGTTCGCTTAACCATTCACGTTGGCTAAATATGTCTAAAGGGGTTCCGCATTTTATTAACTTACCTTTAGACATTACCAATACTTTGTCGGCATAATGTGCTACATCGTCCATTTGGTGTGTCACTAAAATAATAGTCATGTTGTGCTGTTGGTGTAATTGTTTAAATAAGTGCATCATATCGTGTCTTCCTTTTGGATCTAAGCCGGCTGTAGGTTCGTCTAGTACCAAAATACGTGGTTGAATGGCTAAAATGCCTGCAATAGACACACGTCTCATTTGTCCTCCGGATAATTCAAATGGAGAACGTTTAAAAAGATTTTCGCTTATTCCTACGGTTTTTAATGCTTCAATAGCTTTTTGTTCAGCAATTTCTGGAGTATCTCCAAAATTTAATGGTCCAAACATGACATCTTTCAACACTGTTTCTTCAAATAATTGAGATTCTGGAAATTGGAATACCACACCAACGTGTTGGCGTAAGGCTCTCAAATCTTTTTCTGGAGTTTCTGAATTAATCTCAAATGTGTGAATAGTCACTTTTCCTTGAGTAGGTTTTAATAGAGCGTTTAAATGTTGGATAAGCGTTGACTTTCCACTTCCTGTATGTCCAATTATAGCAACGTAATCTCCTGTATTTATTTGGAAAGACAGATTATTTAAACCAATATGCTCAAATGGGGTATGCTCATGATAAATAAATCCTACTTGTTCAAAATTGATTGACATAACCATTCCTCCAATTCTGATATTGTCATGTATTCTTTAGGGACAGCAATACCCTCCTTTTCCAGTTGTAAACGAACTGTTTCAGAAAAAGGGATATCTAGTCCTAATATTGCCATTTCCTCTGCTTGAGAAAATAATAGTTTAGGTTCTTTTGTATGAAGTAACTGACCTTTGTTCATGACAAACAAGCGATCCGCCATTCCAGCTTCTTCTACATCATGTGTTATAGATACAATTGTCAATCCGAATTCTTTTCTCAACTGTTGAACAGTTTCCATAACCATTAATCGTCCTTTAGGGTCAAGCATAGCCGTAGCTTCATCTAAAATGATGACTTTAGGACGTAAAGCTAACACACTTGCAATAGCAACACGTTGTTTTTGTCCTCCAGATAAGCGTGAGGGTTCTCTATCTTTAAATTCCCACATTCCGACTAAACGTAGAGCCTCTTTAACACGTTTTTTCATTTCTTCTAAAGGAACACCTTGATTTTCTAGACCAAAAGCCACATCGTCTTGAACAGTTGCTCCTACAAACTGATTTTCTGGATTTTGAAATACCATACCCACATGTTGACGAATATCCCATATTGTGTCCTGATTTAAGGGAATACCGTCAATGTGAATAGTGCCTTTATCGGGTATTAACAACCCATTCAATAATTTAGCTGTTGTTGATTTACCAGAACCATTATGTCCTACAATAGCAACCCATTCGCCTTTGTTTATGTGGAACGATACATCATTTAATGCTTTCGTATCTGATGTTGTCTTATCCGTTTGATATGAATAACTCACTTGCTTGACTTCAATCATTACATTCACTCCTTTCAAGATGGATTGCTTTAATCATTTTCTGTAACTACTCACTTCATTAGTAATGTTATTGTAACATACGCCGATTTATTATACCATTTTCAAAAAATTAGGTATAATAAAAAGCAAGATGAGAGGAATCTTAAGTTTATGAGTGCAGAAAAAGTGTATGAACGGATTACATGCGGTAAACGACACAGAGTTTTGTTAGCATTTGAGAGGGAACTATCTTTTTCAAGCGAATAGGAATGCGACTAGGTAGGATGAGAGATTTTTCGTGTCAGAAATGCTGAAAAATTTTATACGGAGAGTGACGTATACAATGAGTGTCGCTTTGCGGCAACAAAATATGAGCGGCAAGCAAAATTTTTCAAGTGAGTGCAAAATCGAACTCAACTAGGCAGGATAAGAAAAGGGTATGTTACGAACAATGCAAAAGTGTTGGAGAAACGGTAGAATGCAAGGTGGGATTAAGTCTACGACATCGAGGAGAGTCTACATTTTTTACTATATAGCAAAATAAAAAAATTAAATTTGAGTGCAGGTGTATACATCAAAACAGGTCATTATTTCGGTTGAGTTGTTATAATAAATTTTGGCATGAATGAAATTATTTTGACTCTTTAAGTTATAAGAGTATCTAGGTTAGGCAGAATATTTTTTGCATAGTGCTCAATTTATTTGTAAGCACCATACTCCTTGATTTGTTGAGTGGTTTGGTGTTTTGGAGAAAAAAGTATAAAAAATGAGTTTAAAAGGAGGTTTTTTATGTTACGTCAAGCAAAAGTAACTGATATATACGCTATTTATCCTTTGATTAATATTATTTGGGAAGATATGGATTTTCCATTAAAGCGTCTTTTACCTGATAAGATATTTCAGGATACTATGTTAAATCTTATGGCACTTCCGCATTCTAAATTTAGCTATACAAATTGCTGGGTTAATGAGGAGGAAACACACCATATTTCTGGCATTTTATACAGTTATGCAGGAGTGCGTGAGGCTGAGTTAGATGAACAGTTTTTTTCGTATATTG
This sequence comes from Granulicatella sp. WM01, assembly GCF_004570605.1. GTDB lineage: Bacteria > Bacillota > Bacilli > Lactobacillales > Aerococcaceae > WM01. The sequence continues at coordinate 4,808 of NZ_SPPB01000042.1, forward strand.
ATACCCATTTTCCAGAGCTAAACATTCGGCAATATGCAGACAATAGAGAAGCACATGATGATGAATGGTACTTAGATTCTCTAGTGGTTGATTATCACTACCGTGGACGTGGGATTGCTAAAATGTTTTTTAAACATCTTCCTCTAGTGACCAATGCTACACTTATTGGGCTGAACTGTGATGTTCACAATCCTAAAGCGAAGTTGTTATATGAACAATTAGGATTTAAAACAACAGAAATGATGATGTTTTTGGGCCATGAATATTATCACATGCAAAAAGATATATCAGATGCTATGTTATAGTGAATAAAGGCATACTGTCTTGTGTATCCCTATAGAGAAAGGAATCGATTAATTGATTATTGGTTTGTTTAGCAATAATTGATGCCTATTCTTAACAATAGCTCTCATAGATATAGTTTATGCTCAACTTAAAATTTAGATGTATAACAAAGGCGAAAAATCAATGACATGTGCTAGCTTTAGTAAAGTATGGCAAATGGTTATAGTGTGTTTAACTTCTAGTTTATCGTGGGATATAAAGAATTGTGCTGATGAAACAATAGCCTATCAACGATTGATGCAAGAAAGGATTGCATAAAAAGAAAAAGGCTTTAAACAAAATCGTTTACGTCATTTCGATTTTGTATTTAAGCTGATGTTTAGGTGCTGATTTATATAGAACAAATTATATTGATGCAAAAATAGGAGTGTTTTATTTTCTTATATAGAAATAATCGTGTTAGCAAACAAAAAAGTTTGCTCACACGATTTATTGTGGGACTGGGAAAGCGTCTTAAAAATAAAAAACAGCTTATCATGACGTCATCAGAAACGTTGGCTCTAAGCTGTTTTCAATTTTCAAATGTTAATCGAAAGGTTAAAATTTTAGTTTTTACCAGTGCCACAGTGTTATTTTATTGTGCGTAATCTCCACCGGGTACACCGTAATATTCTTCTAAAGATAAACCTGATTGATAAATCTGTGTGGCATGTTCAACACTTCCAACATAGCGAAGATGCCAAGGTTCTGCTGAATAGCCTGTCACGTATTCTTTTCCTGCTTGATAGCGAATAATAAATCCATATAGATGTGCATGAGTTGCCAGCCAGTTCACTGCTTCTGTATGTGATGACATATTTCCATCACCTAGCAACTCTCCGTTTGATGTTTTCAAATCATAAGCCAGCCCTGTTTGATGCTCACTATGACCAGGGCGAGCAGAATACGTGTCGGCGGCTTGTTTACCATCACGGTACACATAATTATTATACAAGTTTTCTTGAACATAGTAAGAACGGTATCCACTATATGAATTGCTAATATCGTAACCTAAATTTTGCATATCTGTAATTAATTTGACGAGATGCACACGTGCTTGCTCATCTTCTCCAGGTGCATAATCGGCAGGCAAGGCGTGCTTTTTATTCACAATAACGGAATAGCCTAAAGATAAATCTGCCATACCTACTTTATTTTCAGCTGGAGGAGTTGATTCATTTGACTGTTGCTTAGGTTCTTGTGATGTTTCTGTTTGGCTAGATGTTATGTATTCATCATGTTGACGTTTTTGAATAGGCAAACTTTGCTCGTGTTCAGTTGAACTTGTTGTGACAATACTGCTTTTTATTGCTGTACTTTCTGTTTGAGTAGTGGTTTCAGTCAGTACACTCGTCATCATTTGAGTATTTTGTGTACGTACAGTGGATTTTGTTTGTGTCGTAGTTATTTCTGGGTTATTTGATTGTGTACAACCTGCTATGGCCATAACACCAAGTAGGGCATAAACTATTTTTTTAGACATGTTCACTCCACCTTTCTAATTTACCATAATACTTCGATTATATTTTTCATTTTACGCTCGTTTTCATTACGGGTCAAGAAATACTCATATTTTGTAAGTATTATTAACTCATTTGAAATTTAATATTAACAATTGTAAACTCTATACTAATTATACCATAATTATTAAGCCAACATGAAGAAGATTATCAATAAATTATATTATTGTTATATAAAAAATATATCAACACCATTGGGATGGAGTTGATATATTTGAGTACGACATACTTGTCGTACTCAAAATCAATCCTCGCAAAACGAGGACTGATTTTTTGCTTAGATTTATCTCGAACGACATGCGTTAAAAGTTGATCGAATCGCCGTGTGCGAAACGGCATGCACGGTGGTGTGAGAGGAGCTAGAAAATAGTCTTACTCAATTTGTCTTTCATGTACTTATGTGTTTAGACACTTGTCTTGTGGTATTTTTGTCGGACACGTTGAATTAAACGATACCGTTTTTTAGGTAACTTATAGGCATGTAACCATGCTAAATGGTTTGTTGTGAGTAGACGATATAAACATTTTTGAACAGCTTGTTCTTGATTACTTTCGATTTGATAACGTGTAATTAAAGCTAATTCACTATCTGCGTTTTTCATACTCACGCTATATAAAGTCTCATACATCATAGACCAATCATTCAAACTATCTCCAAAGCAAATCGTTTCTGATTTTTTTATGCCATAGCGTTTTTGAAAAAATTGTATGGCACTCCCTTTTCCGCCTTGTTTATTATATACGTCAATCCAACTATCTCCGCTTGTCACAGCTTCAATTTTTTGAGATATTTTTTTCAATTGTAATGTGATAGCCTTATTTTGTGCTAAACTATGATCACTCATAATCGCCAATCGCACAATATCTTCGTCATAAGGAATCTCCTCTAACGTTGAAATTTTGGTGATTTCTTGATTGTATCTTAGAAATGTCTTTTCAGCATGACTAGGAAGTGTATCTAATGAATAAACTGTTTTAGACGTGCTGATTAAATAATAATAGCCATCTAACTGATTAATATAGGCTACAATACGTAAAACATCTTCCCTACATAAGCGTTGGCTAGCCAATATAGTATTTCCTTTCACGATAAGATTTCCGTTATCTCCTGCTAAATAAATCTCCGCTAAATCTTCTTTATCAAAAAAAGTTTGCAATTTATCATAACTATTTCCGCTCGCAATGACTAGCACGCGATTTGTTTGTTTAATATGTTTCATAATTTTTTTGAATAAAGGCACATCATACGTCTTATCCTGTCTTAAAAAGGTTTCATCCATATCAATGCCAATTAACTTAATCATCATTTCGCCCACTTTCATTTATTTTCATTGATTATATCATAGATTAGAATGCTTTGGAAAATATATAGGTAAAAATTTAAGTAGAGTTGAGTGTGTTAGAGATGAAAAAAATGCTAGTTCAATGGTATGTTGAAGATATGTGAAAAAAAGATATAACAAGAAAAGTTAAGCCTAAAGAAAACGCAGAAAAATTGAGATAAAAAACACAAAAACTATTGAATAATGTAGGTCAATTATTTATAATATCAGTGAAATATACAGGTATGATGTAAATGGTAGAGCGATGACAACAGAATAAGGTAGGGTATTGATTAGTGACAACATAAAATAAATCCAAGAACAGTGTAAGCGTTTTTTGAGAGTGTTTTGTGAAAAACTGATGTATTTAATGATAGGACTAAAATATTAAGGAGGTTAAGTGAGATAGAAAGAGAAACTTTTGTGAAGTCATTACTATATGGTGAAGGTTTCAATAGGATAATGAATATATACAAAAAAGATTTAGGTTAGTATAGGGGAAATAAAGTGACATGATATTAATAAAGGTCAGATTTATCTTTTTTACGGTAAGAGGATTTGAGACATTATTGTGTTTGGAGTGAGGCATTAATGGAGATTGGGTATTCCTTTAGGAAAAATAGGATTAAAAATTGTATGAGGATCAACTTATATATTTGATCTAAAAATGTTAAAACAAGGGGAAAATAGAGATGAAAAAATTAAGAAAATGGCTAACTGGACTTGTTTTAGTTCAGGTATGTTTAGCAAATAGTCCGCTCATTTATGCAGAAGACTTGGTACAAGTTATTGTAAACGAACAATCAAAAAACGACTATGAAAAATCTTTAGAAAAAGTTAAGGAACAGGTTGTTGGGCAGACAAATGTGAATGCACATGAATTATCCTCTGTTACAAGTTTTCCTATAGAGGAAAATGAAGTTATTGAACAGCCAAAAATAGTAGAAAATCGTATATCCAACAAAGAAGAACACTTAAAGCAACAATACGGAGAACCGGTTTTAGTAAGTGGTCAAGAACAAGTGTTTCGTGTTGATGACACGCATTTTGTGACGCATATTGGTAGTGAAGTCAAAACGTATGTAGACGAAGACGGGAAAGAAGTTCCTGTAGATTTGACACTATATACCTACCATAAAGATGGGAAAGCCTATTACTTGCCTAAGGAGTCTCCAGTAGGGGTTGTCCTGCCAAGCCAAGTTAGTCAAGAAACTCCAATTGATATTACGCACAAGGAAGATAAAATATCATTATATCCACTTTCCAAAGTGTATAAAAAGGCAACAGTAGCAAAACATGCGATTTTATACAATAATGTAGATGGTAAGACTGACGTGCAGTATACTGTGCAGTCTAATGGAGTAAAAGAAGAAATTGTTCTAGAAGAGTGGAACGGAGAGAACCGTTTTTCCTACGGGTTAGATGCTAAAGCGTATGATGTTCAATTGGTAGATAAACATGTACAAGTTCGCCAAAAAGGAACAGAAAACGTGCTGTTTGTGTTGAATGCACCTATTATGGTAGATAGTGGCGGACAATATAGTCAAGAAATTGATCTAGAATTAGTTTCAAAAGGGGATAAGTATGAACTGACAGTTGTTGCAAGTAAAAAGTGGTTGAGTGCTAAAGAGAGACAGTATCCAGTTCGCATTGATCCAACCATTACAGTACCTAAAGAAAATATTTTAGATAGTGTAACAAGTACGGTACATGGACAATATAAAGGTGTATCTTATGGGTATGTTGGGTATATGACGGCTGCACTAATGGGATTAGAAGATGAGCCTGATGTAAAAGATATAGGACGTAGCCGAATGTATTTTAAAGTCAATTATGACTTTGCCAAACACATTCCTAAAGAGGCAAGAATAGACAGTGCAACGTTAAATTTATATGAATATACTGCACCCGGATCTCCTCATACACAGTTTGCTGCATATCGTTTAAAGCAAGACTTTGATATTCATCAAGTAACGTGGCAGTCTTCAGTCAATCTTGAAAAAGAAATCGCTGGTGAGCAGGCAATTAGTGGGAAAAAAGTTGGAATGCACCAATTTGATATTCGTGACACTGTTAATGGCTGGGTGCAAGGATTATTTCAAAATTATGGGTTGGTAGTGGCTGCAATTGATGAACAATCAGATGGAGGAGCATTCTACACAACAGAGGCTAATGCAGATAATGCAGGACAATTTGGTTTCACTCCAGATAAAGCACCCAGTTTAACAATTCATTGGTCTGTGCCTGATCCAGTAGATATGAATTATCCACTAGACAAAACAACAGTAGTTCTTCGCCCATTAGTAAAAACAAGTCGAACGGGACAGAGCCAATTTCAAGGAGTATTTGCAGATGGTGTAACCACACCTGCTGCTCATGTCATTTACCGTTTAAATGAGTCAAGCAAGGGATATGCTGGGATAGTTCCTGCAAGTTTTTCGTATCAATATCCAAATACAGATTCATTTATTGCTGCTTTTGAAAAAGGGACCACGGAGTATAAGGATAAACTATCGAATTGGCAGACGTTAGTACCTTTTACAGATCCTGAATTAAATACGTTATATGCAATTGAAGCAGAAAGTCAAAAAGATAACCAGCGTAGTGGTATACAGACGAGTGACAATTTTATTATTTATAAAGTAACGCAATATGATACATTGCCTAAAATTGCTGCTTATTATGGTGTGCCATTATCACGTTTAGCTGCAGATAACAAAATTCAGGATGTGTTGGCTATAAAAAATAACACATTATTTATCCGGAATCCGAAAAAACATGCCACACAACCGTATAATCCACCACAGTTAAATGATAAAACAAAAGCTGAAATAGATAGTTTGTTAATGGGTAGGGGATTGCATTGTGAATTTGGTTTTGAACCGATTAATTTAAATACTGGGAACTTTTATTTAGAAAGAACGGATGTATCCATTCCCGATAGACATGGAAAATTCGATATTGTACGTGCGTATAACGCAAAAGCTGCACAACAAAACAGTTTATTTGGACGTGGCTGGTCTTTTGCTTTCAATGAACATATCACATCAGATGAGAAGGGAAATGTCTATTATACACGTTATGATGGATCAACAGTCATATTCAAAAAAGAGGCAGATGCCTATCAAGCACCAGCAGGATATGATTTAACGTTAAGAGTGGAAACAATCGCACATAAAAAGGCTGATTTTGGTGAGGGAGAAGAAGAGTATGCGATTAAATCTTATCATGTGACAGATACTAAACATCAAGAAAAAGTCTTTAATTTTTATGGATTGTTAGAACGTCAGCGTGATGAAAAGGGGAATGAAACCCGTTTGATGTACGGGGAAAATGGAGATTTAACACAAATTATTTCGCCAACAGGGTTAACATATCACGTGACATTGACAGAAGAAGGGTATATTGGATCTATTGGCTTACCAAATGGACAAACGTTAACGTATGCTTATGATGATAATGGGCGATTAATCACGTATACAGATGCAACCGGAGTGCCTACGCATTATGAATATGACGATAAAGGCTTGATGAGGGCATGGTATGATGGAAACGGGACAAAGGTTATTGAAAATGTTTATGATGATGAGCAACGTGTCATCAAGCAAACGGATGGAACAGGTGCAGTATCAACTCTAGCCTATCAAGATGGACAGACGATAACAACAGATGCCAATGGACAAGTGAGTATTTATACGTATGATGATGCCTATCGTACAACGGGAATAACGTATCCTGACGGGACTAGCATACGTAAAACTTACGATAAGGCAAACCGTTTAGCAAGTGTTACAAATGAGTTAGGGCAAACAACGCAATATACATACGATGAAAAGGGAAATATGCTGACTGAAATGCGTTTTGACGGTGCGCTCAAAACGATGAGATATGATGAGAATAACCATATGTTGTCTGTTGTTGATTTTAGTGGGAAAGAAACAGCTTATCGCTATAATGAACACGGCGATTTAATCCAAACAACGCTAGCGGATAATAGTCAAATTCACTATACGTATGATGAGTATGGTCGTCCATTAACATTACGTGATGCAGAAGGTGGAGTGTCAAGCTTTGTCTATGAGGGGGCTAATCTTGTTCAAATGACTAATGCACTAGGAGGGACAACAAAGTTTGCCTATAATGCACATAATCAATTGATAAGCATGACTAATGCCTTAGGTGGAGTGTCAACCATGACGTATGATGCCGAGGGGAGAAAACTCAGTGAAATAGATGCTGATGGTGTTGGAACAACTTATACATTTGATAAAGCTGGACAAGTGATTGGTGTGACAAATGGTAATGGGTATACAGATACGTTTACGTATGATGCCTTTGGCCGTAAAATTGCTAGTACAACAAGTGAAGGTGGCAAATATACGTATACCTATGATGGTGTCGGAAATTTATTACAATTAACAGATGCTAATGGTCAGACGACGTCTTATACATACGATAAGAGAGGGCGTTTGTTGAGTGAAACAGACGCTAGTCAACACCAAGTCGTATATACTAGAGATGCATTAGGGCGTGTGATTAGCCGTAGAGATGAATTGGGGCAAACAAGTCATTTAACGTATGATGAACGTTTCCAACAGATTGCTACGGTAACGGATAATTTAGGACAAGTGACAAAGACGAGCTATCATGCATCTGGTCAGGTTGAAGCGATTCATTATCCAATAGGTACACAAAAAACAATGACTTATGATAAAGTAGGTCGTATCATTTCGCAAACTAATGAAGCTGGACAAGTGACAACATATCAGTACGATGCAGCCGGTCGGAAAACACAAGAAACGATTGGAGAAAGAACAACGCAATACCGTTATGATGCAGCTGGACATATTATTGAGCTTGTTACACCTGAACAAACCACTATCCAGTATGCCTATGATGCAATGGGCAATATTGTTCGTATGACAGATGCCAATGGGCAACAAACGACGTATCACTATTCTCCAGCAGGGCGTTTAGTTGGAATAAAAAATGCCTTAGGGCAAACGACAACGTTAACGTACGATAAAAACGGAAATCAAAATAGTGTGACAGACGCAGCAGGATATACAGCAACTAGACGGTACAATGGACATAATCAAGTTGCACAAGTAACAGATAGTTTAGGGAATACAACAGAGTTTATTTACAATGCAATGGCACAATTGACATCTGTGACCAATGCATTGGGTGGCAAAACACACTATACGTATAATGAACTAGGGTATCCCGTTGCTATCACTGATGCTAATGGACAGACAACAACTTTACAATACACCCCAACTTCTCAATTGCAAACAGTAAAAAACGCAGACGGAACAACAGTGACACAAACGTACGATGCGTTAAATCGTTTGATAAAACAAGAATATACGAATGGGTTAGTGACGGAATATGAATATGATGCGTCAAATCGAGTCATTGCTAAGCAGGACAATCAAGGCGTACATGAAACGTATACGTATGATAATTTGGGTAATCGTTTGAGCATGACGAATAGCTTAGGTGAGACAACAACTTATCAGTATGATGCGTATAATCAGTTAACGCATATTCAATACCCTGATGATAGGACTGAACAGTTGACTTACGATCAAATGGGACGTATCGTAAACGTACGAGATGTTGAAGGCAAAGACACTCAGTATCAGTATGATGCCAATGGAAATTTAATCCATGTTAGTGATTCAGCTAAGAGGGAACAACGCTATCACTATGATGTGCTAAATCGTGTTGTATCGGAAACAAATGCAGAAGGGCAAATGACCACTTATGCCTATGATGTGCTTGGCAATCTTGTTCAACTCACAGATGCCAATGGAAACAGTAGTTATTATGGCTATAATGCAAACCAACAATTAATCTATTATAAAGATCCTAAAGGACAAGAAAGTGCATTAGGCTATGATGCTTTAGGGCGACTGATAGAAACAATAGCTCCATTAGGTGTTACACAACGCTTTACGTACGATGCCGTGGGAAACCGTTTGAGCATGACAAGTGGAGAAGGGAACACCACTCATTATACGTATGATGTGATGAATCGTTTAGCAACAATGACTAAGGCAACCAGGGGACAAACGCAATACCATTATGATAAGAATGGCAATTTAGCCAGCCAAATAGATCCTCTAGGGCAAGAAACAACGTATCAGTATGATTTATATGGGCGAGTAGTTGAACGCCAATTACCTAATCAGGCTACTTTTACGTATCAGTATGACGTTCTAGGGCGTTTAATCAAACAAACAGCACCTCAAGGGTTACTGAAACAGTATACGTATGATATTTCAGGGAATATCATTCAAGAAACCGATCAATCTAATCGCCAAACCCATTACACGTATGACGTAGCAGGTCGTTTGCTAAGTGAAAAGAATGCACTCGATTTAGTGACTACTTATGCCTATGATGAGCAAGGAAATTTATCCCAAGTAACCCAGCCAAACGGAGCAAAAACAACGCTTGATTATACGACCTTAAACCAATTAAAAACCATTACCTCGCCAACTGGACGGACATTACAATATACGTATGATCCAGTAGGGCAATTAACGAAACGAACAGTTAATGGGAAACGAGAAACAACATATCACTATGACCCTAATGGAAACCTTGAAAAAACCGTCAATCCTTTAGGGCAAGTACACCAAAAACATTATGATGCGTTAAACCGCATAGTTGGACAGACTGACATCTCTGGACAAATGACACAATATACATACGATAAGGACAGCCGTGTACAAACTGTGACGAATGCATCAGGTAGTAAAGTAGCATTCACGTATGACGGTAATGGGAATATCACGCAAGTCAAATCAGGACATGAACGTTTACGGACGTATACGTATGATGCAGCAAATCAATTGCTTAGTGCTACAACTGGAGTAGGAGATAAAGCCTCAACGACCCAATATACGTATGATCCAGTGGGAAATATCACATCAGTGACCGATGGAAACGGTAAAGTGACACGTTATACGTATGACCAGTTGTCTAATCTTGTGTCTAAAGTAGGTGCTTTAGGTGACGTTGAAACGTATACATACGATATAAACAATCGTCTTTCTCAGGTGAAAAAGCCAGATAATCAAACTATCCACTACGACTACAATAAATTAGACCAACTTTTGACAAAGAAAACATCACGTGCAAGCGACGGACAAGTCATGTATGCGTATGATACGGCTGGACGTCGAGTAGAAATGACTGATTTAACAGGAAAAACTCAGTACGTTTATAATGATGAGGGGGAACGCATTGGTGTTCGTCAAGGTGATGGCAGTCTTATCCAATACACTTATGATGAATTTGGGAATGTCCAAACACTGACGTATCCTGACGGTAGTCAGGTCCATTACACGTATGATGAACTGGATAGATTGCTTACAGTAACCGATATGCATGGGAAAGTGTCCACGTATACGTATAATGAATCAGGGGATATGATTAAACTGATTAGAGGTGATGGCTCTTATAGTGAGTTGACTTACGATATGGCACACCGTGTGGATAACATTAGGCACTATGATCGTCAGAAAAATCTTATTTCAGAGTATGCTTATACGTATGATGATGGTGATTTTATTGAGAGTGAAACCATTACTCAAAACAATCAAACGCTTAAGCAAACATACACCTACGATAGTTTAGGGCAATTAAGCACAATGACTCTTTTGGATAAACACGATAAAGAGCTAACACAATTAAGCTACACCTACGATTTAGCCGGTAACCGATTGACGAGTACAGAAATCACAAATGGACAAAAGCTAACGACAACATATACGTATGACGACAATAATCGTTTAATTCGTCTTGATAATCCTGATAAGCACATCACGTATACATATGATAGCAATGGGAATAGAATTAAACAGTCAAGTTCATCAAATGGACAAGGGATAAGTTTAGAGCATAACGAATCAGACAGATACCCACTTGAAGAGCATGCTCTGGGAAGTGAAGTACATAAAACAGCTAACGAGGAGCACGTTTTAAATGACGGAGCACAATCTGCAGATGTAGAGCATGTGTTGACGAGAAAAGCACGTGAAGAAAACAGTGAGGGGTATAGTGCCGATATAAACAGAGCGCTTGATAAAGTAGAGAATAGTTCTCAACATCAATTTGACACACAAACGGAGCATGCTGAACAAAAAATTGGACATTCGGGTACACATACATCTGAACACGTAGAAAATGCCGAGGAAATACTCGAATATATTTACGATACGGATAATCGCTTGTTAGCAGTCAAAGATAGACAAGGTCTACTGTTTGCTGCACTTTATGACGGCGAAGACAACCGTGTCTTTACAGCCAGCCGTACAGAACAGAAAAATACCTATCAGCTATTTCAAAGAAAAGTAGGCGAAACCAAAACAGGCACTCATCAGAAAAAATCGCCTGAAACATTTGCAAACGGACAAGAACATTCTGTATTTTGGTATGGCTTTACACAAGGTGTGATTCAATTCTTTTCTGCCTTTGGAACCTCTCAAGGACACGAGTGGATAGAGACATTTGATACAATCTCAACAGCTTATCATAAGAAACTAGCTAAAGATAAAGCAAGTAAAGAGGGGCTAGTGGTTAATCCTCCTCATTTAGGGAACTTACCAGGAGAAGATGAGGTGACTTATGCCAGCCAAGTCAAAGACATCTTAATTCCGTATACTACACGAGAGGATACGTTTAACTATTATGAGGTGCGTAATTACGTCAATGATGTCAATCGTTCGCATACTCAGGTCTTACAAACTTATGATAATGACTTGAACGCTAGAGAAACCTATACTTACGGGATAGAGCGACTTAGTGGTCTACATCATAAAACGAATGACCACTTTAACTATTTAACCAATCAATCTGGATCAGTTGTGGGACTTACGCAACATGGAAACGCTATTGGAACACAACAGTACTTGCCATTTGGACAGCTCACGAGAAGTGATAATCAAAGTAGCACAGCGATTACTCAAGTATTCCATTATAATGGTGAAGCTAGAGATGTTACCGGACTGGACTATTTAAGAGCACGGTATTATGATAGCTATGCAGGAACTTTTATCACTCAAGATAGCTACGCAGGAGCACTCAATAATCCACTAAGCCAAAACAGATACAGTTATGCACAAAATAATCCGATTAACTTTATCGATCCAAGTGGGCATTTTATTGATGGACTTATTAAAGGTGCACAAAATATATGGAATGCGGGTAAAAAGGCTGTCGGGAATATATGGGATGCTGGAAAAAGAGCCGTTAGCAATGTTTGGAATGCCGGGAAAAAAGTGGCTAGTGATATATGGAATGCAGGAACTAAACTTGTAGGCGATGTTTGGAACGCCGGAGCAAAATTTATTGGCAATGTGTGGAATGCTGGAGCACAAGTTGTGAATAATGTTTGGAATGCAGGCGTAAAACTTGCAAGTGATGTCTGGAATGCAGGGACAAAACTGATGCATGATGCATGGCAAGGCGTTCAACAGACGTATAATTCTGCTAGTAAGTTTGTTGTGCAGACTTATAAACAAGCTGAACAAGTGGTATCTAATGTATGGGAACAAGCCAAAGCTACAGGAGAATCTGTTTATAATTGGGGCGTGTCTAAAGCAAGAGAAGCTGGTCAAATTTTCCGTAATTGGACCAAATCTTTAGAGGAAACGATAAGACATGTCTGTGAAACAGCAGAAAATGTCATTGAAGCAACCGGAAACTTTTTAAAAAATGTTGACTGGGCAAAAGTCGGTATTATTACGGCAGCAGCAGTTACAGCGATAGCGGTAACCTACTTTACTGGAGGTGCAGCAACACCTTTTGCATTAAGTGCACTTGGGTTTGATGCCATGGCAGTATCAACTGGTGCAGTAACCTTAACGTTATCAGAGTCAATTGCCGTAGGTACTATCGTTGGATCGATTAGTGGGGCTGCAGGAGGGTTTTCTTATGAAATAGTATCAGGTACCTTAGAAGGTAAACCGTCAGAAGAAGTACTGGGTAATGCTTTGTCTGGTGCAGTAAGAGGAACGGTTACAGGAGGTATTGGTGGGGCATTTTCGCCAATTATTAACCAAGTAACGAGTGCAATCAGTAATCCTATTTCTAAATACGTTGTAGAAACTGTAGCAGAAACCGGTGTAGATGTTCTCAAAGACGTTGTGCTAGGGAATGAGATTACTCCAGAGAGTGTGGTATTTAATCTTGGCATTAATGCGGGATTAAACGCTGTTGTAGGGAAGATTAATCAAAGCAAAGCTAATCCAAATGATGATATACTAACGAACAATCCAGCTGAAAAATATACGAAAAAACTAATGGATT
>NZ_SPPB01000043.1 GCF_004570605.1 Granulicatella sp. WM01
GCTATCGGTCATTTACTTATTTTAGAGCACGTATTTTGTTAATGCTAAAATTGTTTTCTAGTGATGAAAAGACTGTTATACACTTAAGTGCATAACAGTCTCATCAACCCTATTTGACATAGAACCAAAATAATCGTGTTGGTGAACTTTTTTGTCCACCAACACGATTTATTGTGCCATTATCTGTTAGCTACTATGCCTATTATGATAGTGTATTGAGTTAATTCCACACTACATATTTTCTATTTCAAATGACATGGATTCTAAAACTTTTAAGAGTGCTTCTGTTGTATCTAGTGATGTTAGACACGGAATACCATTTTCAACTGCTTCACGTCTAATTTTAAATCCATCTCTTTGACTTGCTTTTCCTCTAGTTGTCGTATTAATGACAAGATGAACATCTCCACGATTAATTGCATCAAGAACGCTGTAGTGATCTCCAATTTTTCCAACTGTATCACTTGGAATATTATGCTCATTTAGGTAACTAGCAGTGCCTTGAGTAGCTTTTATAGTGTATCCAATCTTATGGAAGCGTCTAGCTAATTTGTAGGCTTCATCCTTATCTTTATCAGATACTGTTAACAATAATGTGCCTTGATTTTTAATGGTCATACCAGCAGCGTTTAGACCTTTATATAATGCTTTTTCTAAAGTTAAGTCTTTTCCCATGACTTCTCCAGTAGATTTCATTTCAGGCCCTAATGTTGTGTCTACATCTTTTAATTTTTGGAAACTAAAAACTGGAGCTTTAACAAATACACCTTGTTTAAATGGTACTAAACCATCTGTATAACCTAAATCTGTTAAAAACTGTCCCAAAACTGCTTTCATTGCTAAATTAGCCATTGGAACATTTGTAATTTTACTTAAAAATGGAACAGTACGTGATGCACGTGGATTTACTTCTAAAACAAATACATCATCTTGACTAATTACATATTGAATATTGATTAAACCAACAATGTTTAATCCTTTAGCCAAACGTATTGTGTAATCTATCAATGTATGGATTTGATTTTCTGTTAATGTCTGTGGTGGATACACAGCTATAGAGTCTCCAGAATGTACTCCAGCACGTTCAATATGCTCCATAATACCTGGAATAACAACTGTTTTCCCATCACATATTGCATCAACTTCAATTTCTTTTCCAACTAAATAGCGATCTGTTAAAATAGGATGCTCTGGACTTGCTTTAACGGCTTCTTGCATATATACACGCAATTCATCTTCATTATAAACGATTTCCATTGCTCGACCTCCCAATACATAAGATGGTCTAACTAATACTGGATATCCAATCTCTTTTGCATTTTGTAGTGCCGTATCAACATCGTGGGCAGTTTTTCCAAGAGGTTGAGGAATATTTAGTCTTTGTAATAATTGTTCAAATTTATCACGATTTTCAGCATTGTCAATTTCTTCTAAGGCTGTTCCTAAAATAGTAACTCCGTGACTAGCCAATTTATCAGCTAAATTGATAGCTGTTTGTCCACCAAATTGGACAACTACACCAATTGGTTTTTCTAAATTAATAATTGCCATAACATCTTCTTCTGTTAACGGCTCAAAATATAATTTATCCGAGATAGAAAAATCTGTTGACACTGTTTCAGGATTATTATTGATAATAATCGCCTCATATCCACATTCTTTAATTGCCCAAACAGCATGTACTGTTGCATAATCAAATTCAACCCCTTGGCCAATTCGAATAGGACCACTTCCTAAAACAATCACTTTTGGTTTATCTGAAACAATAGATTCATTTTCCATTTCATACGTGGAGTAAAAATATGGTGTACTTGACTCAAACTCAGCAGCACAAGTATCTACTGTTTTAAATACTGGTAAAATACGATGTTTTTGGCGTAATTGATAAATATCTTTTTCACTGCTTGCCCAGCGATGTGCGATAATTTTATCTGAAAATCCATACCGTTTAGCCAAATGTAGATAATCAATATCAAACACGTGATCTTTTAATTGATGTTCAATATCAATGATATGATGCATTTTATGTAAAAAGAACCTATCAATTTTAGTTAACTCATGAATATGTTCTACTGTAATTCCACGTCTTAATGCTTCTCCAATAAAAAATAATCTTTCATCACTTGCCAGTTTGATTTGCTCTAAAATATAATCAAGTTCAAATTCTTCTCCATTTGGCAGCCCTAAATGATGAACACCATATTCTAAAGAACGAATAGCTTTTAGTAGCGATTCTTCATAAGTTCGACCAATTGCCATAACTTCTCCAGTCGCTTTCATTTGTGTACCTAATTGGCGATTGCCATGCTCAAATTTATCAAATGGAAAACGAGGAATTTTAGTCACAACATAATCAATAGCAGGTTCAAAACAAGCATAACTTGTTTGTGTTACCGGATTTAACATTTCATCTAAGTGCAATCCAACGGCAATTTTAGCTGCTAGTTTAGCAATAGGATACCCTGTTGCTTTAGAAGCTAATGCACTAGAGCGAGATACTCTAGGATTGACTTCGATGATGTAGTAATGAAATGAATGAGGATCCAAAGCAATTTGCACATTACACCCACCTTCAATTTTTAATGCTCGAATAATTTTTAACGATACATCTCTTAGCATGTGATATTCTCTATCGCTTAATGTTTGACTAGGAGCAACAACAATAGAATCTCCAGTATGGATGCCAACAGGGTCAATATTTTCCATATTACATACAACAATAGCTGTATCATTTGCATCTCGCATCACTTCATATTCAATTTCTTTATACCCTGCAATAGATTTTTCAATTAAGCATTGAGTGACTGGAGAATAGTGCAATCCATTTTCAACAATTATTGCTAAATCATCGTCATTATAGCAGATACCTCCTCCAGTACCTCCCATTGTAAAGGCAGGACGAACAATGACGGGATACCCAATTTTATTGACAAAATCTTGCGCTTGATTTAGGGTATGTACAATCTCTGACTCAGGAACTGGTTCACCTAATTCATACATTAAACTTCTAAACAATTCTCTATCTTCAGCCTGTTGAATGGACGATAGTTGTGTTCCTAATAGTTTAACATGGCACTCTTCCAAAACACCTGCTTCATGCAATTCAATTGCCATATTTAATCCAATTTGTCCTCCTAAAGTAGGCAGAATGGCATCTGGCTTTTCTTTACGAATAATACGCGTTAAAAATTCTAAAGTTAGTGGTTCAATGTACACTTTATCAGCAATTTGTGTATCTGTCATAATCGTTGCTGGATTTGAATTGACTAAAATAACTCTGTATCCTTCTTCTTTTAATGCTATACACGCTTGTGTTCCTGCATAATCAAATTCTGCAGCTTGTCCTATAATAATTGGTCCAGAACCAATCACTAAAATTGAGTGAATATCTGTTCTTTTTGGCATTTATTTTGCCTCCTGCATATACGTTATAAATTGGTCAAATAAATAATTAGGATCATGTGGGCCAGGGCATGCTTCTGGATGATATTGTACAGAAAAAACAGGATATTTTTTGTGATGAAGCCCTTCACACGTTCCATCATTAACAGCAACGTGTGTCAATAATAAATCAGTATTCTCTAATGAGTCAATATCTACACTATATCCATGATTTTGCGAAGTCAAATCTACTTTTCCTGTTAAAATATTTTTTACAGGATGATTTGCTCCACGATGTCCAAATTTCAATTTATATGTTTTAGCTCCGCATGCTAACCCAATTAATTGATGCCCCATACAAATGCCAAAAATAGGCACTTTTCCAATTAATTCTTTGATTGTTTGAATAGTTTCAGGAACATCGACTGGATCTCCAGGTCCATTACTAATCATTACACCATCAGGATTTAAGTTTAAAATAGCCTTTGCACTTGTATCATGAGGAACAATGACAATATCACAATCTCTTGCGTTTAATTCTCTTAAAATTCCTGATTTCATGCCTAAATCTATTAGTACGACACGATTTCCTCGACCAGCAGATAAATATTGTGTCTTTGTAGATACTTGTTCAATTTGATTAGTTGGAAATTCTGTAGATTGCAGTTTTTGTATATACTCATCAACATTATCAGTCATATTTAAAATATACCCTTTTAATACACCGTATTGTCTAATTTTACGCGTTAAGCTACGTGTATCAATTCCAGATATTCCCGGTATATTCAATACTTTTAAGGTTTCATCTAATGTGGCATGTGTTCTAAAATTTGAAGGTTGATGGCATAATTCACGCACAATCATTCCCTTAATACTTGGATTGATTGTTTCAAAGTCATCTCGATTAATGCCATAATTGCCTATTAAGGGATACGTAAACGTTACAATTTGTCCATTATAAGAAGGATCCGACAATGTTTCTTGGTATCCAGTCATAGCGGTGTTAAACACAACTTCTCCACCACTAATTGTTTCTGCACCAAAGGCATAGCCTTTATAAATTGTGCCGTCTTGTAATACTAATTGTTTTGTAAACATGCACTTTCCTCCTGATAAGCAATTTTTCCTCTTGAAATCGTTAATTCCGGCATACCGTATACGACACGTTTATGGAATGGTGTATTTTTTCCTTTAGACTTAAATGTATCAATATCAATAACTGTTTCTTTTTCTAAATCAACAATAGTTAAATCTGCACATGATTGAATGGCTAACTTTCCATAAGGCAGCTGAAATACTTGCGCAGGTTTAATGCTCATCCAATCTACTAATTGTTTTAAACTCCAGCGTCCTGTTTTCACAAATGCCGTATATAATTGTGCAAAAGCTGTTTCGCATCCTACAATGCCAAATGCAGCTTTTGACATGCAACAATTTTTTTCTTCCAAAGTATGTGGAGCATGATCTGTAGCAATCATGTCAATTGTGCCGTCCTCTAATCCTTCAATTAATGCTTTTTGATCGCTAAAATCTCTAAGTGGTGGATTCATTTTCCAATTGCCATGATTTTCTGTAATGTCCATGTCATTGCATAATAAATGATGTGGGCATACTTCACAGGTTACATGTATTCCTGCTCTTTTGGCATCTCGAACTAAACGAACAGATTCTTTTGTTGACACATGGCAAACATGATAGTGACAGTTTGCTGCTTCTGCCAATAAAATATCTCGTGCAATTTGAACAGATTCACACACAGACGGAATACCTTGTAAACCAAGTTGATGACTACGTTTTCCTTCGTGCATACACCCACCTAAAATTAACGAGTTATCTTCACAATGTGCCACAACAGCCTTTCCTAGTTTAGATGCTTGTTGCATAGCTTCATACATCATGCCTGCACTTTGAACACCACGTCCATCATCTGTAAATGCAAAACACCCTAATTCAGCCAAATCACTAAAATCAGCCAAATCTTCCCCTAATTCGCCCTTTGTAATGGCGCCATACGGAATGGCACGAATAAGAGAGTCTTGAGCAATAATATTTAACTGTTTTTGTAAATTTTCTTTTGTATCTGGTACTGGGTTCAAGTTTGGCATAGGCATTGCAGTTGTAAATCCACCTCTTGCAGCTGCCGTTGAGCCTGTTTTAATTGTTTCTTTATATTCAAATCCAGGTTCTCTCCAATGCACGTGAACATCAATAAATCCTGGTAAAATGACTTTATGACTTGCATCAATGACCACTGTATCACATTCTATTTGCTCAATATGTGGTGCAATGTTCACAATTTTATCTTCTTTGATGAGAACGTCACGTTGTACTAACCCTTGTTCTAACATTACCTGTCCATTTTTAATTAAAATTGTCATGATATTCTCCACTATACAATATTATTTTCTTTTAAAATCCACTCTAAAATAGCCTGACGCATATACATACCATTTTTCATTTGTTCAAAAATAATAGATTTTTCTGCTTCAACTAAACAATCAGCAATCTCTACATCACGGTTAACCGGTGCAGGATGCATGACAATACTATTTTCTTTTAGACGATTGTATCGTTCAACAGTCAATCCATATTGGCAATGATATGTTTCTTTTGAAAAACTTTGTGTATCTGCTTGATCATGTCTTTCATGCTGCACACGTAATAACATACACACATCAATATCTTGAATAACCTCATCAATGGATACATATTCTCCTAATTGTGTATCTTGCCACACTTCTGGTGCAGCAAATACAACATGTGCACCTAATTTTTTTAGTGCCACAGCATTACTTTTTGCTACTCTTGAATTTCTAATATCTCCTGCAATTAAAATTTTTAATCCTTCTATTTTTCCAAAATGCTCATAGATACTCATTAAGTCCAATAAACATTGTGACGGATGTTGACCAGAGCCATCTCCTCCATTAATAACTGGAATATTTAGCTGTGATAAAGAACGATAATACTCATTTTGGAAATGGCGAATAACTAACACATTAATGCCAATTTTTTCCAATGTTTTACATGTATCGTATAAACTTTCTCCTTTTTGTACAGATGATGTTGATGTTTCAAATGGAACAACTTGTAAACCAATTTCTCGTTCTGCCACTTCAAAACTTACTTTTGTGCGTGTTGAATTTTCAAAAAATAGATTTGAAGCATACAGCGTTTTTCCAACATTGTATGTTTCTCCATTTTTTAGTGACAGAGCACGTTTAACTAAACTTAAAATTTCTGCTGCATTTAATTCTTCCATACTTGTTAAATGTTTTACCATGGTTTAATCTCCTTTACGATTATCTTCGTTATCACTTAAATATTCCTTTATATTTGTACATCAAGTTATACAAAAACAGCCTTTGCGTATGCAAAGGCTGTGCTCAATAACACGCTAAGGTATAGTAAACAATTAATGTGTACTATAAACCATAAATTTATTTTTATTGATACCTTTGCTTGCCTCTCTGGACAATAATTAAAAGGTCTATTTAATTACTTAGCATTATACTTTATTTTTTATTGCTTGGCAACTATAAACTATAAAAAGATGAGATATATCATTAGAAATAATCAAGAATTTCTTTACATAATATTTAGTTGATGAGCCAAAAAGGAAATACTGTATTCTGTTTATTCCATATTATCTATTTGAACTAATTCATCACGTTTTTCAATAATCACTATGCCATCACCTAATGGTAAAGTTGTTGTGATTAGATTAGGATGCTGATTGATGAGTGCCATAAACTTATTCAGTTCACGATGTATTTTCCGTGTGCGTTTTGGAATGGTATGTTCCTCATTAAAAATTGTACCTGCTTGAAAGACATCGTCTACAATGAGTAGTCCACCTTTTTTTAACAAACTAATACACTGAGGTAAAAACGTATAATATTTTGCTTTTGCACTATCCATAAAAATCACATCATAATAAGAAAATGGTAGTGTTGGTAAAATATGTTCTGCATCTCCTTCTAATAAAGTAATATTTGTGCGTCCACTTTGCTGAAAATGCTCTTTTGCTTTAGCTATCATCACATCAAATCTATCAATCGTTTGTAGAGTACCATTTTCTTGCAAATGTTGTGCCATTAATAACGCAGAAAAACCAACTGCTGTTCCTATTTCAAGAATATGTTTTGGTTTTATCTTACTCAATAAAAAGTCAAGGAAAAGTGCTGTTTCATGTGGAATAATTGGGACACGTTTAGTATTTGCTTCTTGTTGAATACGTGCTAATTCTCCACTAAAACGGCGTTGTTTTGTTCGTAAATAATCTAAAACATTTTGTTGAATAATAGGTCTATCCATCATTTCGTTTCGTTTGATGTCAGTAGATTTTTCCCAGTCAGAACGTGACAATAATGTTTTTTGATACTCCTTAGATACACGCATAAACTCACGATAAACATCTTCCAAAGCCTCTTTTAAACTGTTGTCTTTCAAATAAGACGTTACTTTTTGATAAACGGCTTTTTCTCTTGTAGCATCAAAAATAGGTAACTGGTGCTTTTGTTTAAATTGTGCAACTTCACCAACAACTTGCATTCGTTCTTCAAAAAGACGGACAATTTCTTTGTCAATAGCATCAATTTTATTTCGTTGTTCCTCCAACATACATTCCCTCTCTTACATAAATAATGTGCCTAGTGGATAGGCAATTAAAATAGCAGCTAGTATTGTTAATAGCAATAATAACCCACCATATTTTAAACAATCTTTTGTATTTGTCCACTCACTCCCGATAGATATAGCAACATACGGCATTGCTGGAGCACTCATGACAGCAAAAGAAGACATAAATCCCATTAAACAAGCTAGGACTGCAAAATGTACATGAGGTACATGTACAGTCGTTAAAAGCGTTGTGACAAAGGATACTGTAACTAAATTAGACGTAAAATTTGTTTGAAGACCTGCCCATACGATAAAACAAGCAATCAGCATTAGTGGAGAAATATGATTGAAAATTGGTGAAAAGACTTGCTCCACTAAAGTAATAACACCAACTTTTGCATTAGATAATGCACTACCCAACGATAGTGTAGCACCTACAAGAAATAGACTTTGCCAATGCACTCCTTTGCTAATTGCTTTTTGCAAATGAACAAGTGGTTTTCCGTCTACTTTGACACTTGATAATATAATGGTAGCCAATAAAGGAGGCAAGGCTAAATCTATTTTCATTTGAGATAATAATTCTGGAGCAATCCATAAAACAATCATCATGACAAAAATAGATACTATCCATTTTTCTTGTTTGGATACTTTAGGCAGATGATCAAGAGCTTGTAATGTAATATTGCCCGTGTATGTTAGTTTCAATCGTTTTAAACTGACTAATAAAGCACAAAAAATAATCAATCCAGTAGGAATCGCCATTGCCATATATTGAGTGGACGAAATATGCGTTTGAGTAGCTTCTTGATAAATTGACATTGCCGTAACTGAAAACACATGGTTAATAGGTGTCATAGCTGTTCCAAGTGCAATTGTAGAAAACATGGCTATTAGGATGTATGATGCTTTTTTATCGCCTTTTTGCCAACCAAATTGAATCATTAATTCTTCATATAAAGGAAAAAGAAACATAAATGTAATAGTCGGCGATAAAAAAGCACTTAGGAAAAGCACCGCACTCAAAAAACACACTAAAAAGTGAAATGGGCTATGTTGGGCTAAGGAATTCATCAATAACTTATGCGTAATCCGTTTTAAAAAAGGAGTTTGATTTAATGCATAAGTGACAATGAATGTTAACAGTAGAAAAATAAATGTCTGATGACCAAAAGAAGATTGAAATACTTTTGTTAAAGACAATTCAGGAACTAAACTCAGCAAAAGAAGTGTCAATAAACTTGTCCAATCAATTGCCACAAATAACCATAATAATACGCTTGTAACAAAAATGCTAAGTGTAAAAAAAGCAGACGGAGCAACGTCAAATAATCGCCACGAATATAATTGATTACACCAAGCAATAACAATAAGAGACAGTGATAGCAAAGTGATAAACGGTTTAAGTATGTTCTTTTGTTGCATGTTCTACCTCTTTTTCTTTACGAATCATATCCATTGGCTTAACAGGATAATTTACTTTCATTTTACAAATCATCATAGCATTTGGTGCAACCTCTATACGATTGTTATCCTCGTCCCATAAATCTTCTAAAACTTGTTCAAAATGACGCATTCCCGGTCCATAAAACTCAATTTTATCGCCTACTTTAAAATGATTGCGTTGTTGGATAGTTGCTATTTGCGTTGTGTCATCATAATCTAGCACTTGCCCTACAAAACTATATGCAGGAATACGACGTCTAGGTCCAAAAAGTTGCTCATTCTCACTAGGAATATGATAATAAAATCCTGTAGCAAGTTCTCTTTGTGCAGCTTTCCATAATTCATCAATCCACTCCTGTTTTAATTCATAATGTTCTGGATCTTGACAATAACTATCTACTGCAGCACGATAAACATTACAAACTGTTGAAACGTAATGAATAGATTTCATTCGTCCTTCTATTTTTAAACTGTCTACACCGGCATTAACTAAATCAGGAATATGATGGATCATGCTCATATCTACTGCACTCATTGAGAAAGGCTCAATATCTGTATCTTGTTCACCTTTGGTAATCAGATTTGCTTGTCCATTTACATCACTATCGTACAATCCGTATTTCCAACGACACGATTGGCAGCAGCCTCCTCGATTAGCATCTCTGTGTGCCATGTGATTAGAAAGCACACAACGTCCAGAATACGAAATACACATTGCACCATGGATAAATGCTTCAATTTCTACATCAACATGTTTTTGCATCTCAAAAATTTCTTCCATGGATACTTCACGTGCTAATACTACACGTTCTAGTCCTTCGTCTTTCCAAAAATTAAGATTTTCATAGTTTGCTGCTGAGGCTTGTGTTGATAAATGGATAGGTAATCCTTTAGCATGTGTTGCACAAATATCCATTAATGCCACATCAGATACAATAACCGCATCTACACCTAAATCACGAATAGTTTGGAAAAATTCTCCTGCTCCTTTTTCGTCCCCCTCATGTGTGACCATATTTGCAGCAACATAAACTTTAGCTCCTCGTTCATGAGCAAATTGCACACCTTCTGCAATTTGTTCGTATCCAAAATTTCCAGCACGACTTCTTAATCCATATGCCTCTCCACCAATAAACACAGCATCAGCTCCATAAATAACAGCTGTTTTTAATTTTTCTAAAGTTCCAGCCGGAGCTAGAACTTCTGGTTTTTTTAATATTTTCATAAGTCTACTCCTATTTTACAATATTTGGATCAAATAAATAAAATCCTGTATCTAATCCTCTGTTTTTAGGGTGTTTTTCAGTAATCATATGTTCCAATTCAAGAGATTTTTCAACTGACCAAGCCCCTTGCATAATGTCTTGTTTTGCTGCAACAATAAGATGAGCAATATCAACAAATTGATGTTCAGACGTAAATAAACCATCTAATTTCCAAACATAGATCCCCATGTTATATAATTCCTCTAAGTGTTGAGCAAGTAGCACATCATTATTGGCAAAAATATGCGTTCCATTGACATCTTCATAAATAGAATAGTGTGTTTCTGGCTTTTTAGGTTCAGATAAGAAAAACCCTCTATCCTTACCAATTGGTTGAGTTTGTTTAATATAATTAAAGTAATTTTGTAATAAAGGACGACGTGATTGATGAATACACGTTGCACCATACACTAAACATTCAACTGGAATAAGAGATTGTTGGGCTAAAATTTCTAGCGATTCTTTTGGAACTTCTCTAGCCACAACTGCTTGTACTGCTCCACGCTTTGCCCAAAAATTAATTTGTCGACTGCTTGTGACAACAACTTGAGCATCATAACGGTATGGGATATGATAAGTGTTATTTTTCATAATTTGAACAACACCCGGATCTCCTAATGTGACAGTATCAGCATGAATCTGTTTTAAAAAAGTTAAATATTCTGGCACTTTACGAATACCGTCATTATGAAAAATAGCATTGAGTGCAATAGAAACTTTTTTGCCATATTGATGTGCCAATTCACATAATTGACGTTGTTCATCACGTGTAAAAGATTTTGGTAATCGTAAACCGAAAGTATCTTCTCCAAAATACAACACATCAACACCAATTTCCAATAATTGTTTAGCTTGTTCAATGGATTCTACAGTTGCAATAATTTCTATCATAGATTTCCTCTTTCTTCTTGTTCATATTAAAACATGTCATACAATATGACATTAGAACTCTTAGAAATAATATTCAAGAGCATTTCCTTGCTAAAATATAAAAAACCTAATCAACACATAGTCAATTAGGCATGCAAGTTGGCTATGTCTTTGCCCTACCTTGCACCTAGGGGATTTATTAGTGTTATTTTAGCAATCTTATGACTATTTGTCAAAAATATTTATAATCAAATCAAACCACATTACTATACGTGCATACACAAAAAACTGATGACAACACATTGCCATCAGTTTTTTTATAGGATTATTTTGCTTCTGGATAAACATCATTAACTTGTTTTTGTGGATCAACAACAATGTATAAATGTCCATTACTTGCCACAATAGAAGATTGATATTCATTATCCATACCATCTACATCAAGTGCTTTATATGGGAAATAAATTGTATCTGCTTCATTTGTATCAAATAAAATATCCATTTTTTCAATATCTTGATACGTTCTCACACGTCCAAACATACCTTGTTCTAATCCACCTAAGTTAATATCAGATGTATTCACATGGTCAGCCACAGGTAAAATCTCAATTTTTAACGATTCACACGGATGAATTTTTTGGAAATCTCCATTTCCAATACGTCCAAAACTTGTTGTAATTTGTTTAATCCATAAATCTCCAATAGATGCACGATCTACTGTCCATGTTTCTCCATTACGGAAATAAAATTTTAATGCTTTCATTTCTTTTGCCATAAGTCACCTCATCAGTTTAGTTATAGTCTTATTATATAATAGTTTGCAAAGAATAACAATATTAACTAAACCAAATATAACGATAACTAATAAATGCACCGAGTAAATAAAGGCATGTGATAAGTGATAAGATAATAATATGCTTCTTCTTATGTAGATGAACAAGTGCAATAAATTCTCTAAGAATGGCGTTTGGAAGAAAATACAATGCTGTTTTAGAACCAATTCCTTTAGCGTTTAGCTTAGCACGTCTAGCAAAAATAGCGGCACGGAACACATGAAAGTTATTCGTAAAAAACAAAACTTTAGCGTATTCTTGTTGAATAAGTTGTTTACTAAATAACATATTTTCATACGTGTTTTTTGAGTTTCCTTCTACTAAAATATGTTCTTCTGTTACACCTTTATGTAAAGCGTATTTTTTCATAGCTTCCCCTTCAGACAATAATTCATCATCTCCTTGTCCACCTGAAAAAATAATTATTGGTGTATGCCCTCTTTTTCTAGCTTTATTGTAAAATGCAATAGCTCTATCAATGCGACTTGCTAATAACGGAGGCACAATATGACCGTCAATTAATCCACTTCCCAAAACAATTAAATAGTCTTTTTTGTAATTTGGAAAATAAAATCTATATAATAAAGCACTAATAATAAAATTTATAAAATATAATGACACATACGTTTGTATAATAGTAATATAATTTAATAATATGTCTAATTCTATTGGAATGGTATACTGACGTAATCCCCATCCAATTATATAAATAATTGAAAATACTATGCCTAAAAAGAATGTTAGCATATTGGCTAATCGGATACTTTGTTCTTTTTTATAAACAATCCATGCATTAATAAATAATCCAAACGTTAATAAAAATGGACTTATCATAATGATTCCAATGACACTTATTGCCACCACAATGGCAGTCCAATAAGCGACTTCATTTAGAAAATGATTATTTAATTGAAAAATTGTAAATAATATTGTAAACATTAAACTTAGTACCCAAACCAAAAACAATAACCCATTCAATACTCTTGTACGATCAAGCAAATAAAGTCCTAAACATAGCATACTAACACACAGAAAAATTCCATAAATATATTCTGATAACTGCATGCCTAATATTTCCATTACATGCTCCTTTCTTTTTTCTTTTATTTTTTATTAAATAAACTTCGTGTTAAATAATCACCTAATTTTGGAAATAACACATAACATTTTGCCATGATTTCCATAACATAAGGCATATTAATTTCTCTTTTTGGTGTGCCTACACTCTTATAAATCCGTTTGGCAACATCTTGCGGATGCAACATATACTTTCCTATTGCTTTAACGTAGCGTCCTGTCTTATCTGCTGTTTTAAAGAAATTTGTAGCAATCGGTCCAGGATTGACACATGTGACATAAACATGTTTATCATGTGCTTCTAAACGAATACCATTCGCATAACCACGCAGTCCAAATTTAGTGGCTGAATATAAACTTGATTTTTGTGTCGTCATTTTTCCTGCTTGAGAGGCTACAAAAATAATATGTCCAGATTGTTGAGTGTAGAATTTTGGCAATAAGGCATTTGTCAAATGAATAGGTGCTATTAGGTTGACTTGCATCATATTCTCTACATCTGCGTAATGAAATTGATGTGCATCAAAATAATAGCCATAGCCTGCATTGTGAATAAACACATCAATTTTCTCTTGTTTTAACTTCTCTAATAATTCAACTCTTGCCTTAGAAGAAGCTAAATCACATAGTAAATAGGTTATCTCCTTACAAGAATGACACCATTTTTGGCATAAATGCATTAATTTTTCTTCTTGTCTTGCTACTAAAATTAAACGTGTATGTTCTTTAGCAAACTGTTCAACAAGTGCTTCTCCCAATCCTCCACTTGCTCCTGTAATCACTACGGTTTTCACTTGGTTGTGCATGATTATACCTCACTTTCTTTTGTATTTATTTTATACTAAAAATAAACGCAATCTTTTGACTAAGAAAAGCATTATCAAATAGATTGCGTTTATATTCGTGAACAAGTCAAATTAGTCATGAAATGGAATGTCAACTTCTAATAAATCATGAGCAATTTGTGTTGCACTAAACACTTTTTGAGCATCTTTTTCAAGTTGTTTAGCATCATGTGCTAAATAACGTGAGCTAATATGTGTTAAGTATAGTTGTGACACTTGTGCAAACTTTGCAATTTCTGCTGCTTGCGTACATGTTGAATGAAAATAATGATATGCCATTTGTTCTTCTCCACGTCCAAAAGTTGCTTCATGAACTAAAACATTGGCATACTTACAAAACTCGGCATGCTGAGCAAAATAACGTGTATCTCCAAAAATAACCACTTGTCGTCCTTTCCTAGACGGTCCTACAAAATCTAATCCATTAATTATTCGTCCGTCCTCCAAAGTCACTTGCTCCCCTTTTTTCAATTGTCCATAAATTGGTCCACTAGGAATACCTAAGTCCTTTAGTTTATCTGCTTGTAATTCTCCATCAAGGTCTGATTCAATCACTTTATAGCCATAAGATTGTATACCATGTTTTAGTGTTTGATACACAACTTTTATCTGCTTATCTTGATAAGCAATTCCTTCTTGAGCTAATTCTACAATATGCAAAGCATATTTTAAATGACTATGGGATATTCTTAAAGCAGTTTGAACGTATTCTTTAATCCCAACTGGACCAAAAATTGTTAGTGGCTCCTCTCCACCTTGAAATGCTCGACTGCTTAAAAAACCCGGCAAGCCAAAAATATGATCACCATGCAGATGTGTGATAAAAATTTTAGTAATTTTTCTTGGACGAATAGATGTGTGCAAAATGGTATGTTGTGTGGCCTCTCCACAGTCAAACAACCAAATTTCATTTCGTTCATCTAGCATTTTTAATGCAATTGATGAAACATTTCTATGCTTAGCAGGTATTCCTGCACCAGTACCTAAAAATTGTAACTGCATACATGCCCTCTTTTCTATGTATCATTGGACTAATCTACAAATTCAAATTCAAACTCTTTAATTCTCACTAAATCTCCATGTTTTGCACCTTTCTCCCTTAGTGCATTATCAACACCCATACTTCTCAATTGTCTTGCAAAACGCATAATACTTTCATCATGAGCAAAATTAGTCATATTAAACAATTTCTCTAATTTTTCTCCACGCAATACCCAAGTGGTATCAGCATCTCTTGAAATCGTAAATTCCATGCTCTCTTCTTCTAATGTATATAATTTAGTCGTTTCTGGAGCATGCTCTTCTTCAAATAAAGCAAATGTGTCTGTTTGTTCTAGTAATTGAGCGGTTCTAACTAATAATTGTTCCAATCCTTTAGATTGCCATGCAGATATTTCAATAATTTCAGGTGCGTGTTCACCATAATCTTTAGCTAAGCAGCGTTTAAATTCTACTAAATTTTCACTAGATTTGGGCATATCCATCTTATTAGCTACAATAATCATTGGACGTTCTAATAAGCGTAATTGATAGCTTTCCAATTCATAATTAATCTTTTTAAAATCTTCGTAAGGATTACGCCCTTCAATAGCCGCCATATCAACCACATGTAAAATAATACGTGTACGTTCAATATGTTTTAAAAATTGAATACCTAAGCCAACACCTTGACTTGCTCCCTCAATTAATCCTGGCAAATCAGCCATAACAAATTGCTCAGATGAATGTGGAACATTAACCATGCCTAAATTAGGAACAATTGTTGTAAAATGATATTCTGCAATTTTAGGTTTAGCACTACTTACAACAGAGAGTAACGTTGATTTTCCAACAGACGGAAACCCAACTAATCCAACGTCTGCTAAAACTTTCAATTCTAAAATAACGTCTAATTCCTCTCCAGGTTCACCATTTTCTGCAATTTCAGGAGCTGGATTTTTATGCGTTGCAAACCGCTTATTTCCTCTTCCTCCCCTTCCTCCTCTTGCAATGACTACTTCTTGATCTTTTTGGGTCATATCGGCAATTAGTTCATTTGTTTGCGCATTTCTGACAATTGTTCCTGCTGGTACACTAACGTATGTATCTTTAGCTCCTCTTCCAAACATACTTTTACTCATACCGTTTTCTCCATTTTTTCCTTTGAATAAACGATTGTATTTAAAATCCATTAATGTACGTAAACCTTCGTCTACCTTAAAAATGACACTTCCTCCTTGACCGCCATCTCCCCCGGCTGGTCCACCGTCAGGTACATACTTTTCACGTCTAAACGCAACCATACCATCTCCACCTTTACCAGCTTTGACACTAACTTTAGCGTAGTCTAAAAACATTGACATTTCTTTTCTCCTTTCTTTATGTTCTATTATGTGCATCATAGATTATAGTGCTACTCATTTATTTACAGATTATCTTAAACACTAGATAATATCAACTATTTATTATGTATGATTTCTCTTAATAAGGAGCATGCACACTATTTATACTTAGTATTTTACATCTTTTCAAAGTGAAAAACGCCTCTGAACTGTCACACCTGTGACCAGAGACGTTTGTTTCTATACTTCTTCTGGACTTGTTAAAGGATCAATAATAATTTCGCCTGAAACGATTTCCTCTAAGGCACGACCAACATTTTTATAAGATTCAAATGAGTCAATAGCTGGTTCAGCTTGATGGTGTAGTTCATGTGCTCTTTTACTAGATAAAATTACTAGTGAATATTTTGAATCAATTTTTTGTAATAATTTATCAATAGATGGATATAACATCATTTTATTTTCCTCCTTATTATCCGCGATTCCATTCGTCTAAAACACGTGTCACTTTCAAATGTTCGCTATGTATAATGGACATGATTTTATCTACAGCAGTATCTACATCATCATTGACCACAGCATAATCATAATGTTTCATTAAAGCCAATTCTTCCTTAGCCTTTTGAATGCGTTTCTCAATCACTGGTGTATCATCTGTTCCACGACCAATTAAACGACGCTCTAATTCTTGTAAATCAGGTGGTGTTAAAAAAATAAAAATTCCTTCAGGCATACGACTTCTCACTTGTATAGCACCATTTACTTCGATTTCTAAAAAGACGTCTTTTCCTTTAGAAAGCATTTCTTCAACATAGTCAATAGGTGTTCCATAATAATTCCCAACATATTCAGCATATTCTAACATCTGTCCATGCTTAATCATTTGTTCAAATTCTTGTCGTGTTTTGAAAAAATAATCTCTTCCGTCTTGTTCACCGTCACGACACGTGCGCGTTGTTGCTGAAATTGAATAAACAAGTTCATGACTTAAATTTTCTTTTTCAAAAATTGCTTGTCTTACCGTTCCTTTACCTACTCCTGAAGGTCCGGATAAAACAATTAACAATCCTCTTTTCTCCATATTATCTAACTCCATCATTCCTTAGCGTTCTTTATAATATATCATAAAAAAGCATTGAAATAAATATATTTCTGTATATTTTAAAAAATAATTTTTATTACCCGTGTTGTAAAATGAAGTGCAACAAATAAAAATAAACAAAAAAACATGAAAATCAGCTATACTAAAGTTGCTAAACCAAATAGATAGGAAGATTTTCATGTCTGAAGTACATTATACCACAAAACGACACTATAAACACTTAAGTGATAAAGAAAGAAGTCAAATTGAAATATTATTAAACGAGGGCTATACTATTTCA
>NZ_SPPB01000044.1 GCF_004570605.1 Granulicatella sp. WM01
ACGAGGGACTAATGAAAATCACAATGGTTTAATTCGAGAATTTTTACCGAAGGGAAAATCATTTAATTTAGTACCTATTCAAATGATAACAACTATACAAAATGCGTTAAATAATAGACCTAGACGTATACTAGACTATGATACACCTCATACTATGTTTAATCGTTTGTGTGCAACGACATAAACTATAACAGAATAGGTGTAACCGTAAAGGCTCGCTACGCTAATACCTTGACCGTTACACCTATTCCATTACAAAACAACTATGTCGCACACAGACATAGACTGTGACTTTAGTATTTTTCATGTACTGTTGCACTTGGCTTTACAATTCGAGATTGATAAAAATACTGAAAAATATCAATTTTTATCTAGTCAACTTTATGAAAATACGTTAAAATAGATGTCTATCTAATGATAGCTAGGGAATACATATTATAATAAAGGAAGTTAAACGAATGAAAAACAAGAAAACACTGCAACGTACGATAGGATTTACGACGGGCTTTTCAGCTTTAGTAGGTACCGTGATTGGTGCGGGTATATTTTTTAAACCTACGGCAGTATTTCAAGCAACAGAAAGTGCTTCTCTTGGCTTATTGGCATGGCTTTTAAGTGGATTGATTACAATTGCTGGAGGAATGACTGTTGCTGAATTAGGCGTATTATTCCCTAAAACTGGAGGAATGATTGTTTATTTAGAAGAAGTTTATGGGCAAACAATGGCTTTTTTAGCAGGCTGGGTACAAATGATTGTTTATTTTCCCGGAAACATTGCAGCCATTAGCATCATATTTGGAACGCAATTTGTGGCATTATTTGGCTTAGATATTCAGCTTATTTTGCCAATCGCTATTTTTACATGTTTATTCATTATGGGTATCAATATTTTAGGCAATAAATATAGTGGCAAAGTTCAAAATATATTCACATTTTTAAAATTTATCCCTATTATTTTGATTACTATTTTTGGCATTATGCAACCTCAAGAGATGTTTGTTCAAAACATTGTGTCAACAACAACTCAATTAGAGGCAAATACCTTTGTCAAATTAGGTGCTGGTATACTGGCAACGTTGTTCGCTTATGATGGGTGGTTAAATATTGGTAATTTAGCCGGCGAAATTAAAGACCCTCATAAAAATATTCCAAAAGTTATTTTATTAGGTGTAGGGTTAGTGAGTTTAGTGTATGTTTTGATTAACGTAGCATATTTAATGGTAGCTACTCCTAATGAATTGGCACATACAGCTACACCAGCGGCTTTAGTAGCTGAACGCTTGTTTGCTGGTATTGGTGGAAAATTAGTGACTATAGGTATACTTGTATCTGTATTCGGAGGGTTAAATGGGTACACTATGGCAGCTATTCGTATTCCGTATACGCTAGCACAACGAAAATGGTTACCTGCTTCTGATAAAATTAGCCATATTCACCCAAAAACACATATATCATTGTACAGTTGTGCCATCATATTAGGCATGTCTTTGTTATTAATGTTAAGTGGAACATTTGATAGTCTAACTAATTTAGTCGTCACTATGATTTATATGTTTATGATTTTAACATTTTTTACTGTGATAATCTTGCGACGTAAAATGCCGCATGCACCTAGGTCATATAAAGTGCCTTTATACCCTATTGTACCGATCATTGCAATATTAGGAGGTATCTTTATTGTTGTCAATACGTTAATAATAGAACCTTATAGCGTATTATATGGTGTAGGCTTGACACTACTAGGCTTGCCTTTATATTGGATAGCCCAAGTAAAAAATAGCAAAAAATAAGGGAAATATGGTACACTATAAATAAAAGGAGTGAGAGAATGAAACCAACAAAATTAGGGATTATAGGAATTGGGCATGTCGGTTCAAGTGTATTGAGTGCAGCTATGCATGAGCGTTTGTTTAGCGAGATTGTCACGATTGATACACGAAAAAATTATGCCTTTGGTGAGGCGTTAGACCACGCTCATGCCACAGGATTGATGAACGGAATAAATACGTATGTCAAAGAGGGAACTTATGCAGACTTGTCTGATGCAGACATTATCATTATTGCTGCAACACATGTGTATCCAAAAGGAGAAACACCACCAGAAAGACAAGATTTATTGAAAAATAATGCTAACATTGTACGAGATATTATGTCTAAAATAAGTGAGCAAACGAAAGAAGCAGTGCTAATTTTTATTACAAATCCTGCAGATACTATAGTGTATATTGCTGCTACAGAATTTGATTATCCAAAACATCTTGTTATTGGAACAGGGTGTATGTTGGATTCTGCACGTTTAAGATACATGATTGCACAACATTATCAAATTGATCCTAAATCAGTATCAGGATTTATGCTAGCAGAACATGGCATGACAGCATTTCCGGCAACTAGTCATCTTATGGTTGGAGGCATGCCTTATGCGGAGTTTGTTAAAGCTTATCCACATATTGAACCTTTGAGCGCTGAACAAATGAAAGAAAAGGTTGTACAATCAGCCTATGATGTGTTTTATGCTAAGCAAGGAGTAACCGATCGTGCAGTTGCACAAGCTGCAATAGATTTAGCCAGAGCCATTGTTTTTGATGAAAAAACAATTTTACCGGTAAGCTCGTTATTAATGCAAGGTGAGTATGCCAGTTTAGAACCTATTGCTTTGACCACACCATGTGTGATTGGTAAAAATGGTGTTGAAAAAGTTTTTGAAATGAGTTTGAACGACTGGGAAAGAGAGCATATGGAAAAATCTATGGCGTGCATTTATCAATCTATTCAATTAGCTCAATATTTAAAACCGTAAAAACAAGTCGCCCCCCAGCAAGAAATCAACGATTTTTTGCTGGGGGGCGACAATGTCACTAGGCTTTAAATAAAGGATTTATTCCTTAATTAAAGTCGTCTTTATGTCCTCATAAGTATTGCTATGAGTAAGGTTATTCTGCTTCATTCAGTTTTTCAAACGCTTGTTTTGTAATGGTTTTTAATGTGTTTGCTGAATGTGCCATTTTTTGAAATTCAGAGTCATTTAAGGGGATTTCTATAATATTTTCAATACCATTTTTGCCGATAACTGCTGGTGCACCAATATAAACGTCTTCTTGTTTATATTGTCCCTCTAATAAAACTGATAGTGGTAAAATAGCTTTTTCATCATTTAAAATGGCACGTGTAATTCGTGCAAGAGCCACAGCAATACCATAGTATGTTGCTCCTTTTTTAGCGATAATATCATAGGCAGCATCTCGTGTATTGAAGAAGATATTTGTTAAGGCTTCCTCGTCAACTTCTGGATGTGTTTTAACCCATTCATAAATTTGTAAACCACCGATATTGGCATGTGACCAGACAGGAAATTCTGTATCGCCATGCTCTCCTAAAATATATGCATGAACATTTCGTGCATCAACATGTGTTAGTTGTGCAATAGCTTGACGAAAACGTGCACTATCTAAAGAGGTACCTGAACCAATGACACGATGTGATGGTAATCCAGAAAATTTCCATGTTGCATACGTTAAAATATCCACAGGGTTAGCAGCAACTAAAAAGATACCGTTAAAGCCACTTGCCATAATTTCGGAAATAATATGGCGATAAATTGTTAAATTTTTATGTACTAAATCAATGCGTGTTTCTCCGGGTTTTTGTGGAGCTCCTGCTGTCAATACAATTAAATCTGCGTCCTTACAATCTGCATAAGTCGCTGCAAAAATGCGTTTAGGCGTTTGAAATGCCAAAGCATGTGATAAATCTAATGCATCTCCCTCAGTTTTTTGTTGATTAATATCAATAATCCCCAGTTCTCGACCGATATTTTGTGTCACTAATGCAAATGCATAACTTGATCCAACAGCACCGTCACCGACTAAAATAATTTTTTGTTGAGTAGATGTTTGTACCAAAAATATAACCTCCTTTATGATGTGCACGTTTTTATTGTGTACTATTCAAAGGATACCATATTATCTGCTCTTTTTAGGAAAATTTGCTCAATTTAGTGAATAAATACAAAATAAAAATAGTAAAAAGATGCATAGATGAATAAAGAATGATAAAATAAAGGAAATAAAAGAGGAGTGGCTTATGGATACAGGAAAACGTCGTGTAAAAGTTATTATTGATGCCCAAAAATATGTGGTTGTTAGCCAAAAATCAAATGAGCATGTTAAAACGGCTGCAGAGTTGGTAGATGAACAGTATAAACAAATTAAAAGATTGACGAATTTAGCTGAAAAAGATGCGGCTTTATTGGTGGCATTAAATACCATTTCCAAACAAATTGATTTAGAAAGTGAAGCATTACAGCTAAAGAAAAAAATTCATCGCTTAGAACAAGAAATAATGGATTTAAAGAAACCTGAACGTATTTTGATGCGTGGTGGGAAAGACGAAAATGACTCAATTGTTATTTCAGAGCAATTAAGTTTGGAACATATTGACGGACAAGACTCATCGTTATTTACACAAACAGGTGATGAGTATGTTCCGGCGATTTACAAAAAGAAGTGAGGTTAATATGGCAAATATAATTTTACTAATTATTTTATTAATAGGGATATATTCTGGGGCAAGACGTGGATTAATTGTACAAACGATATTGACAGTAGGTTATTTAGTCACGTGGATTGTAGGGGCGTTATTTTATCAACATGTGGCAAAAATTTTGCAAATCATTATTCCATTTCCTTCCAATACGACAGCCAGTCAATTATCATTATACAATTTGGCGACAACATTGAAAGTTGATGAGACATTTTACAATGCCTTAGCTTTTGTTTGTATTATGTTTGTTGGGTGGATAGTGACACGTTTAGTAGCAGCTACGTTAAACCGCTTAGGGCATATTCCAATTATTAGTCAACTGAATACATTAGGTGGAGCTGTTTTAGGATTTTTATGTTCGTGGATTGGATTATATTTTCTACTGACATTATTGTCTTTCGTTCCAGTTGTATCTGTTCAAGATATTTTCAAAGGGCAATCACTGGCGACAATTATTGTGAAGCATACGCCTATTATCTCGCAGTTGGTTATAGATACTTGGATAGTAAAATAATGATTTTATGAATCAAGTGTGCAAACTGAACAGACTTTAACTCAAGGTATCCTCCTTGAGTTAAGGTCTGTTTTGGATTTTTTTGTTTAGAAAGGCACTTTACATTTATATACAGTTTTAAAAATAATAGTTTTTTTATCAAAGGATGTTTGAAAATGTTTTTTCATATTGCTATAAAAAATAATCGTCTTTTTTATGATGTAAAAATCCTTGTATGAGTGAGTGTTTTTGTTCGCCAATATGATTTGTTGTACACCAAAATAATATAATATCTACACCTTTTTGATCGAGGGTTAAATTCAGTGCTAGATTGAGTTTAGTTGATAAGAGAAACGTGAATGGGTTGAGGGGATAAGCTGAATTCCAAAAGAAATTATGATAACATTAAGATGTATTATCAAATTAGCATTTTACAAAAAAATAGTAAAAACAGTATACCATTATCGCTGATATGAGTGAGGTTCTTAAAGATAATAATAGTCTAAAAATGGCAAAAAATGTTGAGAATATTATTACTTAAAATGGTGAAAAATTCCTGTTGGACATGAACAATAGATAGTTATACAAACTATTGAAAAAATGGAAGATAATTTCGGGTAATTATGCTATAAACAAGTTTAAAAACGCTTGCAAGGTTTTTGTTTTTATACTATACTAATCATAGAAGTACACCTTACTTTTAGAAAGGACTTTTATTACGAAAAAAGCAATGTTAAGTATTATATGTGTGATAGGATTATTGGTGTTAGGAATGACTAGTGTTTCTGCAGCACGTGGAAATTTAGTATTTTCTCACGGTATGAAAACGGTGAAGCAATGGCTGAAATTATTTCAACTCATACAGAAGCCAGCATGAAAAGAGATAGGCAGTTGGTTCTTGACGATGGGGCAACAGGTTATCCTTGGGGATCTGCGAA
Organism: Granulicatella sp. WM01; assembly: GCF_004570605.1. GTDB lineage: Bacteria > Bacillota > Bacilli > Lactobacillales > Aerococcaceae > WM01. Next base: position 5,974 of record NZ_SPPB01000044.1, read on the forward strand.
TAATGTGTCCAGATATAAGTTAAAATCAGGATTCAACTGGTGGAAACATGGAAGAAGCACAGCTGATTACTATGTTAATGGTCAATATATGCATACGACAACAGCAGCATTTTAATGGGAGATGTTAACGTAGTAACGAATACAAAGTAAATGACTAAAAGTAAGATATATTATATTAGGTGATGATTATGATAAAACTAAAAGATATTAGTGTAAAATTTGTACAAGGGCAAAAAACGATTACGGTTTTAAATGATGTCAATTTTAGCTTAAATAAAGCTAAAATAGTAACAATTGTAGGGAAAAGTGGATCAGGAAAAACAACTTTATTAAAAGTGATTTCTGGTTTGATACAACCTAATTCTGGTGTTGTTTATTTAGATAATAACAATATTAGTCAGTTATCATTAGAAAAAAGAAGATTGCGATGCTCAGAGTATATTGGATTTATATGGCAAGATTTCAAATTGATTGATGAATTGACAGTAGAAAATAATATTTTATTGCCGTTACAAATACATAAAAAGAAAAAAGATAATGATTTTTACTCACAATTATTGAAACAGCTTGATATTGAGCATTTAGTAAAAAAATATCCTTCACAATTATCTGGAGGGGAGAAACAAAGATGTGCTATTGCCAGAGCTTTGATTACTAAGCCAAAAATTATTATTGCAGATGAGCCAACAGGATCTTTAGATATTTATACAGCAGACAATATTAGTCAACTATTTTTAAAAAGTGTCAAACAATTTACAGAGCTAGTGATTATTGTAACACATGATCAAAAACTAGCACAAATTGGGGACGAAAAATATGAAATGATAGACGGTAAGGTAGTGATGTGTGAATGAATGCGTTAAAGAATGTTGTTCAACTATTCAATAAACATAATAAAGTGCTTATTTTAATGACTACTGTTATGACTGTTTTATTGGCAAGCATGCTATCCATTTCAGCAACTACACAAATTTATCTAGAGCATACACAACTGAGTAAAGAGCGAGTATATGGTGGATATTCACACATTATATATGGGAGTAAACTGTCTAATGTTTCGCAGAAATATGGTAGGATAGATATTGTCCAGTCTAATAGTCAGCCTGATATTGTATATGGTGCATTAAATCAAGCAGCGTATCAGTATAGTTATTTAGAAAATACAGTGAATATGAACGAAGTATTGATTACTCAGTCTATTGCCACTAAATTTAATGTAAAAGTGGGAGATACGTTTGACGTTAATGGTATTCCAAAAACGATAAAACAGATTATTAATCCAATGGGATTAATGTGGATTAAAGGACAATCCGAAGAACTTAGACAGTTCAAATTTCCCAATGTGATTGTATCTTCTCAAGTCTTGGAACAATTAGTTGAATCTCAAGGCAATAGAGAGGTTGTATGGCTTGCTAGATTTGATAGAAAGCAAGCACCAAATGAGTGGGAAGCATTGAGTGGGAACCATTATATAAACACATATATTTTAGGTGAGAATAATAATACACAATATAAAATACCAGAATATTTTCAAAATATTTTATCTATTATCTTTTGTATTATTATTGTAGTAGTATTAAGAGCGTATATTTTATATAGTCGACCACGTTATGAAATATATCGTTTATTGGGAGTAAAGAATGGGCAATCTAATATTTTATTTGTATTTGAAATGTTAACGATTGCAGTGTTAACATGTGTCCTAGGTATTATGCTTAGTGTTGGTGTTACTAGTAGTTTATTGAGTATTGCCTTGCGACAATTTTATATTTTAGAGATAGGTAATGTGCGAGATTATATTATAAAATATACTGTTATGTATATGTTGTCTGTTTGTTTAAGTCTGTTAATATTTTCTGTTCATACGAAAAACAAATCTTATATGAAGATTAATCTATTGGCAAGAAAGTTTTACACATATATTGACATAAAAAAAATATACTTATCTATTAGTGTGTGGTTTTGCACGATATTACTGGTGTTTTTTGTTGGACATTTGTTCATGCATTTTAATTCTATTAATGCGGCTATATTGAGTACAGATGCTGTTGGAAAGATGCCAAGTGATTTTGATTATGAGATAACATTAAAGGATATAGAGCGTTTACCTGGTCAAACTTACCATGATAATGCATATTATGAGACTAGTAAAGAAACTTACGGAGAGTTGATTGACTACAAGAGAGCAGGGGAGGAAATGAATAGTATTGCCCAAGAGATTAAAACTGCTTTCCCAGATAGTATTATAAAGAAATATACATCTCTTTGGCAAGTCTACTTGCTAGACGAAAAGGTCTTAAACCAAGATTATATTATGAAATTATATGAACCTAAAGTATACCAGAATAGACCATTTTGGAACACTTTATTGAACTATTCAGGAAAAATGGTATTGATTCGTGTAAGGGTCTATCCAGATGAGGATATTCTGCGGTTTAGTTCAAGTTTCACTGGAGATGTAGGAAGTGTATTAAATGGGGAAAAGGTTTATATTATTGCACCTTCGTATGAATATTTTGAAACACATTCAAAAGAGGGAGTAGTGCTCAGAGAAGCCAAACCAATAGATAAAGACGATAGTAGAGCTACTGTAGAGCGTGTTATTGATGAAACGACACTATTGAAGTTGGCAAGTTTGCAGGCAAATAGTTCTGTAGTTGGCATGGTTTCTAGTGAACAAGCTAAACAATTGTTTACAGTGAAACATGTTAATGTGTCAATTTCAGGTATTTCACACCGACAAGTTGCTTGGCTTGATTATGGGGATTTAGGTGTCCCATATCGTTTAATCGTTTCAGAACGTTTCTTAGAAAAACAAGGGTTAGAGACTAATCCTACACGATTGAGAGTATCGTTTAATCAGTTTGATTATCGCCAAGATAATTTAAAAATTCGACAAATATTGTCAAAATATCCTACAGTAACATTTACAGACAACTATGAACAGTTAGATGTATTTAGACAATATCGTATGATGCAATCAGGAATTACGTGGTTATTAATTAGTATTTTTGTCGTATTATCTATATTAATCTTTAATAGTATCATTCAATCGCATATTGTAGAGCAATATCAAAAATATAGCGTGTATGTTTTGCTAGGCATGTCTTTTAAGAAGCTATTTACTATGTTAGTGTTACCAATGATAGGAAGTGTATGCATTGCTTTTGTGTTATTGATAGCTTTAGAATTTAAAGTGTTTTTAGGACTGCCGAATTTAGTGGGAATAAAAACATGGATAAATATGCTAGTTTATTTGGGAGTACCGTGTTTATTTATTATATTAGTTATTTATGTTATAACATGGCGTCAGATAAATAAATTTATTCGCAATATCAGATAATATAATTGCTATTAAAATTAAACAAAAAATGACGATAGGCTTTAAATCAGAGTGAGGCTTTGATTTAAAGTCTGTTTTTTGGACTATTTTATAAAAATATTTGTCAAATGAGCTATTAAAAGTGGAGTGTTATAGTATGTACAGCAAACAATTGTGTAACATTTATCAAGCCGCTCAATAAAATCCAATCTTCCGTATTAACTTTACAAAAAAGAGATAGTAATCAATAGTTTTCCCAAAATAGTTTTTTGTGAAAACTACAAAGATGTGATAAAATGTAGGAGAGAAAAGGAGATAGTTGATATATGCAAAATAAAATGCGAACAAAGCTAGAGTTTGATAAAGTTTTGGCGATTTTAGCACAATTTACGTCTGGTCAATTAGGGAAACAAAGAGCTTATCAGCTAGTTCCCTATGTTCATGTAGATGAGATAAAACAGGCATTGCTGGAAACAGAAGATGCTGTACAATTACTACGTTTAAAAGGTGGTATACCAAATCCAAGATTAAAAGATGTTTCGGCACATTTAAAACGTTTAGATATGGGTGCAGCCTTAAATGGTCAAGAAATATCAGATATAGGTAGAGTGCTATCTAGCACTAGAGATGTGAATTACTTTTTCAAACAAGTATTCCAAGAAGAAATTGAGCTGCACTATATTCATAAATTAGCAGAACAATTAAAAGTATTGCCCCAATTAACGCAACACATTCAAGAAGCAATCGCTTATGATGGTTCAGTGTTAGATGATGCAAGTATGATGCTAAAACATATTCGACAAAACATTAAACGTGGAGAGCAAGCTGTACGTGAAAAGTTGGATAGTTTGATTAGGAGAAAACAAAGCCAATTGACAGAAACACTAGTGACTATTCGGAATGAACGGTATGTATTGCCTGTTAAGCAAGAATATCGGAATAGTTTTGGTGGACTTGTCCATGATCAAAGTGCAACTGGACAAACTGTGTTTATTGAGCCAGAAGAAGTTGTGATGTTAAATAACCGTTTAAGAACATTACAGAATGAAGAAAAACAGGAAATTGAACGTATTCTTTGGGAATTGTCCAATCTTTTAAGACCATATACAGAAGATATTGCGTTAAATAATACACTACTTGGAGAACTAGATTTTATTAATGCTAAGGCACTTTATGCCAAATCTATCAAGGCGAGTTTACCTGAAGTGAGTGGGTGTAATGAATTGGCACTTTATGGGGCAAGACATCCGTTAATTGATGCTAAAGTAGTCGTGAAAAATGATATTTTAATGGGTGGAGAATATCAATGTATTGTCATTACTGGGCCTAATACTGGTGGAAAAACAATTCTATTGAAAACATTAGGTTTATTGCAGTTAATGGGACAAGCCGGATTACATTTGCCTCTTGATGAAGGAAGTCAAATTGGTGTGTTTACTCAAATTTTTGCCGATATTGGAGATGAACAGTCTATTGAGCAAAATTTAAGTACTTTTTCGTCACACATGACCAATATTATTGCTATTTTAGATAAAATTGACGAACATAGTTTAGTGCTATTTGATGAATTAGGTTCAGGAACTGATCCTCAAGAAGGAGCGAGTTTAGCGATTGCTATTTTAGATAGTGTTGCAACTAAAGGAAGTTATGTTGTAGCAACAACCCATTATCCAGAACTTAAAATTTATGGGTATAATCGTCTAGGAACGATCAATGCTAGTATGGAATTTGATAGTGATACATTAGTGCCAACGTATAAGTTTTTATTAGGTATACCTGGACGTAGCAACGCATTTGATATTTCTAAGCGTTTAGGATTGCCTGATAATATTATTATGCAGGCTAGAGAATTTATTCATGAAGATTCTCAACAACTTAATGATATGATTAGTGATTTAGAACGGACACGGCAACAAATCGAAAAAGAAAAAGAGCAAGTACAGCGTGATATGCTACAAGCAGAAATATTATTAGCTGAGGTGAATGCTGCTAAGCAGTTATTTGATGACCAAAGAGATGAGATTGAGCGACAAGCCAAACAAAAAGCCAATCAAATCATTGAGCAAACACAAGAAGAAGCAGAGAAAATTCTATCAGAAATTCGTCAAATGCAGTTAAAACAAGGCCGTTCCACTATAAAAGAGCATGAGTTGATTGAGAAAAAAACAGCCTTAGCTCAGTTGAAACATGAAGAGAGCTTGAAAAAAAATAAAGTGCTACAAAAAGCTAAACGGAATAAGGCGTTAAAAGTTGGTGACTCAGTAGAAGTCATGTCTTATGGACAAAGAGGGGTTATTGAACAAAAACATAATGACCATGAATTTGTGGTTAAAATGGGCTTGTTGAAAATGAAAGTAGCTCTTGATGATTTGCGTTTAATTGATGAAGATAATCCAAAACAAAAAAAATACATTCCTACTTTGAAAGGTGGGCGTGCAAAATCTGTCACTAGTCAGCTTGATTTACGTGGACAACGATATGAAGATGCCATCATTGAACTGGATAGATATTTAGATTCAGCTATTTTAGCAGGATACCCTCAAGTCACTATTGTACATGGTAGAGGTACAGGTGCGATTAGAGATGGTGTCATCAAACAGTTGAGAAAACATCGTGGTGTTAATTCATTTGAATTTGCACCTATAAATCAAGGGGGAAATGGAGCAACAATTGTGAAATTTAAAGGATAATGTGTTAAAGAGATCAGGCATTGCTAAGCACAAGAGTGCGTTATATTGGAAGAAAACCTATATGATAAGAACACATACCAGTAGATAAAGTAAGGTATAATGAAGTCATAAAAATGAAGGATAGTGAAAACTAATGCTAAAAAAAATAAATATATTAGTAAGTGTTGGGTTGTCTACGGCACTTTTTGTCATGTGTCTATTGCTATTGGATTTATTTAAAAGTGAGGATATTATCTTTATAGTATTGTCTTTAATTTTATTTTCAATTAGCATATTTTATATTAAAAACTGGCTAGGTAAATTTATATTTAGTATTGCTATGGTATTATTATTTCTTTTTGTATTGACACGTCCAAATTTCTGGATACTTTTAGGTATTATTGGAATAGGTGCTCTCATTTTATGGTGGGGGATACTAAAACGTATGCAACAAAAATTCGATACAGTAGCTTTAGAATTAAGCCCACCCTCACCTGAAAAATATGCACGTGTTCAAAAAGCATATTGGTTGCAAGAGAGAAAGATGATTAGTTCAAATTATGAATGGGACGATATTCATTTAATGTCATGGTTTGGAGATACGACAATTCATTTAGGCAATACAATCTTACCCGAGGAAACAAGTATTATTGTTATTCATAAACTGATTGGTGATGTACGTATTATTGTTCCGCTCGGTGTTGGTGTGTCTTTAAACCATAGCACAATAAGAGGACATGTTTTATTTGAAAAGGAGCATCATTTTTTAAAACATGAGCAACTAAGTATATATTCTGAAAATTATATTGCTGCTAGACGACGTATAAAAATTGTGACGAGTGTTTATGTTGGAAATGTTGAGGTAATCCATATATGACAAAAGGCTTTCGGTTATTTAATTTGTTTCTAATTATTTTCAGTTGTGTGTTATTAACATCAGTTGTGATTTTATATATACTTAGACGTTTTGTAAGTGTAAAAGAATTATTGACTTTACAAGTGTTTTCTATGCCGTTTTTCATTTATTTATTTTTGACGTTAACTTTTTTAAGTGTAATTGTGTCAGTTATGTTATACTATGGAATGAAACTAAGTCAGCGACAAATTGTTCAAAAATTACAATGGCTTATTGTTGGAAATTATGAGCATCCTATTTTTCAAAAAAGTGTGAATACAACACCTTTATTATCTGGATATACAGATGTTGTTGATGAACAGTTGAATACATTAAGTGAACGTCTAATTGAAATAAACGATTTATTAAAACAAACTTCAAAAGAAACTAGACCTCTTAATTTAGAAGAAAAAGCTAAATTATTGGAAGAAGAAAGGCACCGTATTGCTAGAGAATTACACGATTCGGTAAGCCAACAATTATTTGCTACAATGATGATGTTGTCAGCACTTAATTACTCCCTTTCAGATAAGCAATCAAGTTTACATACTCAATTAAAAACTATTGAAGATTCTATTCATGCAGCACAAACAGAAATGCGTGCGTTGCTACTACATTTAAGACCTATTTCTTTAGAAGGGAAAACATTAAAACAAGGTATTGAACGTTTATTAATGGAAGTGCAAAGTAAAGTAAAATTAAATGTTTTGTCGCAAATAGAAAATGTTTCTTTGGTGAGTACGATAGAAGATAATTTATTTCGAGTCCTCCAGGAGTTAATTTCAAATACCTTACGACATGCTAAGGCAAGCCATTTAGAATTATATTTAACGCAAGATAATCAATATGTAAAATTGCGGTTGGTTGATAATGGGATAGGATTTGATACAACACAATCTTCTATGGGATATGGATTATTGAATATAAAAGAGCGTGTTAGTGCAATGGGTGGTACGCTAAATATTGTGAGCGTACCGAATCAAGGGACAATTGTAGATATAAAAATCATTAAATAGTAAGGTGCACAGATGATAAAAATATTATTAGTAGATGATCATGAGATGGTTAGGCTAGGTGTCAAGGCATATTTATCTGTTCAAGAGGATATGGAGGTTATTGCCGAAGCAACTAATGGACAAGAGGGATATGAAAAAGCTCTTGCATTAAGACCTGATATTATTTTAATGGACTTGGTAATGGATAAAATGGACGGCATACAGGCAACACAGTATATTTTAGCAGAGTGGAAAGAGGCTAAAATTATTATTGTCACAAGTTTCATTGATGATGAAAAAGTGTACCCTGCATTAAAGGCTGGAGCAATGAGTTATTTACTCAAGACATCGTCTGCCCATGAAATTACACAAGCCATTCGCAAAACGTATCATGGGCAAGGTGTTTTAGAAGATGAGGTAAGTCAGAAAGTCAAATATCCTAAAAAAGAATTACATAATGAGTTAACTTCTCGTGAGAAAGAAGTGTTATTATTGATTGCTAGAGGGTATTCTAATCAAGAAATTGCTGATGAATTATTTATTACTTTAAAAACGGTCAAGACACATGTGTCCAATGTGTTGTCTAAATTAGAAGTTGAGGATAGAACACAAGCCACAATTTATGCATTTAAGAAAGGGTTGATAAAATGAAAATTGTCGTAAGTCCACAAGCACATGAATGGTTTAAAGAAGAAATGGGAATTTCTCATGGACGTGGTGTTCGTTTTATGGGAAAGGTCTATGGATGTAGCCCTATTCATGAAAGTTTTTCTTTAGCCATTGAAGTAAATGAACCAACTAATCCTTATGCATTAACAACAATAGAGCATATTCCTTATTACGTTGAACAGGGAGATGAATGGTTTTTTGAGGGGTATGATGTTGACATCACATTTGATGATGTTTTAAAAGAACCAAAGTATAGCTATATTAAACAATAAGATGAACAAAGGAAGTGAAGAGGTGTGATTAAAAGAAAACGAATAGAAACGGTCACAGAAGAAATTGAATGGATAAATACAATTGGGTTGACTAGCGAAGATAAACAAATATTAGTAGAAGAAGACGGTCTAGCAAATGACTTTTTAGAATATGCCATGGACATGGACGAAAATGCCAGAGTAGAGCAAGATAATGATAATGGAGCACGCTTGCTTAGTTTTGATGCACCGTACTTTGATTCAGATTCTAATAGTTACACCACACGTCCGCTAGTGTTCATTATTAAAGATAGTCGTTTGTACACATTTATGGATGATGATCGGGATTATTCACAAATTAACCATTTATTAAATCGTTCATTTCAAGCTGAGGGATATGACAGTTTATACCACATGCTATTTTCTATTTTATATCAATTTGCTATGATGTATCATGATAAACTGCGTATTTTGCATAAAGAACGTGAAAATATCGGAAAAGCATTTAGACGTAATGCAGACAATAATGAAATTTATCGTTTGACAAATGTTGAAACAGGGTTAGTTTATTTATTGTCCTCATTAAAAGGAAACAAAATTGCTTTAAATACATTGCGTAGACGTTGGGGATATGGTATTACAGCTTTTAGTGATATTGAATCAGAAAAATTAGAAGATATTTTAGTTGAGCTTGCCCAAGCTATCGAAGTATCTGAAATTAATATGACATTAGTTGAAAAAGAAAAATCAACGTATTCTACTATTATTGATAACAACTTAAACGGCACGATGAAATATTTAACGATTATCACATCTTTTCTAGCTGTTGGTGAAGTAACGTTTGGATTTTTTGGAATGAATACGGAAATTCCATTTTTAAACTCTCCATTTGGGTGGATTTATACGATTTTAGTGACAGGTGTCTTTTGTGGGATTTTAGGATATTTCTTGTGGAAGATGAAATTATTTAAGTAGTATTTTATAAAAGGTAGAGTGCTTTATACTCAAATAAATATGCTATATTTTACAAAAAGAAGAGTGTTTATGGGATTCTTTAGCGGATTATTAGGAAATGTCAGTCAAAAAAGTGTAAATAAAGTAAAAAAAGAGTTAGAATATGTTCTCTTTTTAAGAGAGCAAGTTAACTTAGTATTTAGTTTCGGATGAGATTTAGTGGTGTTTACAAAATATCGTCTAATCATTGTAAGACAAGAAACGACTGGAAAAATGTAGAGTACAGGACAAGTCATTACCGTTCTATTTCTAGATTTTCGGTGGAAACATCGGGGGCTACTAGATGAAGAGTTGAAAGTATAGATTTCTTCAGTGAAAAAATCTTTTAGTCTATTCAATTTACCCGTGAAAAAAGGTTATTGAGATACAACAGGCTCTAGTTGAAGCAGTATTAAGATAATAAAAATAAGGAAAATATATGGTGTATCTCATACGTTTTTTTGAGTAGGACAGGTATGTTGTACTCAAAGGGACTGGGAAAAAACTAAAATTTTAGTCCGTAGATTAACATTTGAAAAAATGAAAACACCTTAGAATTAACGTTTCTGATGATGTCGTTATAAGTTGTTTTTTATTTTTTAAATTTTTTTCCAGTCTCTTCTTACTTAGATTATCCTCTTAAACGACATGCACGGTGGTATGAGAGGGAGAGAAATTATCCCCTACTCGATTAAGTTATAGTTCTGACATTGTGCAAGTGAATAATGAGTAGTTACTTTGTTATGCTTAAAGACTAAACAGTTTAGATTAAAAATTATAAAGTGCAAGGTTTAACACGTAACACCTTATATAGTTAAAGGGATATTCCCAAAAGCATAAGCAGTTGAAATAACTTCAGTATCATACATATTAACTGATGAAAAAGATTGTAAGTTTATTGTGAACTATTGCAATTTCAATAATTTGTTTGTATAATAGTTTATGTAATTAACGTAACTAATATAATAAGAGAGGTTTGTTGAATGAGAGTTGTAAAAATGAGAAGTATTGTAACATGTATATTATTATCTATTGTAACATGTGGTATTTATGCATTGATGTGGATGGCAAAACTTCATAATGATGTTGCTAGAATTAATGGAGAAGTTGAAAACGGTGGAACAGTAGTTGCACTAAGTCTTTTGACATGTGGTATTTATGGAGTGTATTGGGCATATACAATGGGAGAAAGAATACAACGTTTTTCTGGTAAAAATGATGGATTACTGTATGCTATTCTTACTTTATTTGGTTTAAATATACTTACATTATGTATGGTTCAGAATGAACTTAATCGTTTTTCTAGAGCATAATAGATGAAAAAGGGAGAGTAAACAGTTTAGCAGTTTACTCATTCTTTATTTTAGGAGATAATATGTTACAGATAATCAGAGAACGGTGTAGAGAAGTAGTATTATTTTGTGTTTTAGGAAGTGGTGCACTACTGTATTCTTTTTTAACTAAACAAAGTGTGTGCGTGTTTTACCATTTATTAGGTATCCCTTGTCCTGCATGTGGAATGACAAGATCATATCTTTCGTTAATAAAACTAGATATTTCAAAAGCCTTGTATTATCATCCACTCTTTTTTCTAGTTCCAATTATGGTTTATGCATATTTTAAAGAAAAAACACGTCTGTTATACGGTATTATGTTCCTATTTATTATTGTGTGGATCATTAGAATGGTGCTATATTTCGGTTCTTCTCACGAAGTTTTCCGTTATAATGAACGATCTGTTATTGAGCAATTAAAACAATTGATTTCTCATTAAAATAAGAGCGATCATGTTTATATAGAAAGATAATGACCTTATTAAATAAGCGTGTTGGCATTGCCAACACGCTCAGACTGTTGACAAATATAACTGTCAGCGGTCTTTTTTCGTATAACATTTATTTTATACATTTTTCCTCACTAACTGTTATAATATACATATATAAATTGAAAGGATACACCTACTATGTTCTATCAAGAT
>NZ_SPPB01000045.1 GCF_004570605.1 Granulicatella sp. WM01
ACGAGGGACTAATGAAAATCACAATGGTTTAATTCGAGAATTTTTACCGAAGGGAAAATCATTTAATTTAGTACCTATTCAAATGATAACAACTATACAAAATGCGTTAAATAATAGACCTAGACGTCTACTAGACTATGATACACCTCATACTATGTTTAATCGTTTGTGTGCAACGACATAAACTATAACAGAATAGGTGTAACCGTAAAGGCTCGCTACGCTAATACCTTGACCGTTACACCTATTCCATTACAAAACAACTATGTCGCACACAGACATAGACTGTGACTTTAGTATTTTTCATGTACTGTTGCACTTGGCTTTACAATTCGAGAAGTGAGAAAAAAATAAAAAATATTGAAAAAAGGCTTGATTTAACAAGTTTTTTTGTGTATAATACCAAAAGTGTCATCGTATGAAAGGGCTAAGTCTGTCCAAAAGATGATGTCCTCTTATAAAAATAAGAGGGGTAGTGATGATACGAGAGGTTGCGACACACCCGGACGCTTTGCCTAGTCTATGTGTTGGAAATTTTCGTGGAGCTAGTCTAATGATAAACATTTGACGAAGGAGGTCTGAAAAATGGCAAAACAAAAAATTCGTATCCGTTTAAAAGCGTATGAACATCGTGCGTTGGATCAATCAGCGGAGAAAATTGTAGAAACAGCAAAAAGAACTGGCGCTGAAGTAGTGGGGCCAATCCCATTACCAACTGAAAGATCTTTATATACAGTGATTCGTGCGACTCACAAATACAAAGATTCTCGTGAACAGTTTGAAATGCGTACGCATAAACGTTTAATCGATATTGTGAATCCAACACAAAAAACTATCGATGCATTGACAAAACTTGAATTGCCAAGTGGCGTTGATATTGAAATTAAATTATAAAATAAATTATTAGGAGGTGTACCATGGCCAAAGGAATCTTAGGAAGAAAAGTAGGGATGACTCAATTCTTTACTGAAAGTGGCGAATTAGTGCCAGTAACAGTTGTTGAAGCAACTCCAAACGTTGTTTTACAATTAAAAACTCTTGAAAATGACGGTTATGAAGCCGTGCAATTAGGTTATCAAGACAAACGTGAAGTATTGACAAACAAACCTGAAAAAGGTCATGTAGCAAAAGCAAACGCTACTCCTAAGCGCTTCATTCGTGAGTTTAACAATGTTGTGCTAGGAGAATATGAGTTAGGACAAGAAGTGAAAGTAGATGTTTTCCAAGCAGGAGACATTGTTGATGTGACAGGAACATCTAAAGGGAAAGGTTTCCAAGGTGTTATTAAACGTCACGGACAACATCGCGGACCTATGGCTCACGGTTCACGTTACCATCGTCGTCCTGGTTCAATGGGGGGAGCATCATTCCCATCTCGTGTATTTAAAGGGAAAAACTTACCAGGTCAAACAGGTGGAGATCGTATCACTATTCAAAACTTAGAAATCGTTAAAGTAGACGTGGAAAACAATGTTATCTTAATTAAAGGTAATGTTCCAGGTGCTAAAAAATCATTAGTTGAAATTCGTACTGCACGTAAAGCAGTAAACAAATAAGCTAAGGAAGGAGGAAACGATTAAATGGTTAAAGTTAGTTTGTTTAAACAAGACGGTTCAACTGTAGGAGAAATTGAATTGAATGATTCAGTTTTCGGAATTGAACCAAATGAAAATGTTATATTTGATGCAATCGTAATGCAACGTGCGTCATTAAGACAAGGAACACATGCGGTTAAAAACCGTAGTGCTGTACGTGGCGGTGGTCGTAAACCATGGCGTCAAAAAGGGACAGGTCGTGCTCGTCAAGGCTCAACTCGTTCACCACAATGGGTAGGCGGTGGAACAGTATTTGGTCCAACTCCACGCTCATATAGCTATAAATTAAACAAAAAAGTTCGTCGTTTAGCTATCAGATCTGTTCTTTCATCCAAAGTGGCTGAAGGGAACTTAATCGTAGTAGATGCATTGAACTTTGATGCACCAAAAACAAAAGAATTTGCACAAGTATTGAAAAACTTAAATGTAGCATCTAAAGTATTAGTTGTTGTTGAGAAAGAAAATGATTTTGCATCATTGTCAGCACGTAACTTACCTCAAGTAACAGTTGTTGCAGAAGATAATGTAAGTGTGTTAGATGTATTCTCAAATACAAAAGTATTATTCACTCAAAGTGCTCTTTCAACAGTAGAGGAGGCTCTTAAATAATGAATGCTCGTGATGTAATTAAGCGTCCTATTATTACAGAAGCAACTGTATTAGCTATGGATAGTAAAAAATATACTTTTGAAGTTGATGTACGTGCGAACAAAACGCAAGTAAGACAAGCTGTTGAAGAAATTTTTGGCGTAACTGTTAAAAATGTAAATATTATGAACGTACGTGGTAAATACAAACGTGTTGGTAAATACGCTGGATTTACTAAAAAACGTCGTAAAGCTATTGTAACATTAACAGAAAATTCAAAAGATATTGAAATTTTTGCGAATAATGATTAATCATTAATAGAGAATGAAAATACTAATAGGAGGTAAAAGTTGTGGCGTTAAAAAAATATAACCCTACTTCAAATGGTCGTCGTAATATGACTGGATATGATTTTTCTGAAATTACAAAATCAACTCCTGAAAAAACATTACTAGAACCAATTAAAAAGACTGCCGGACGTAATAATCAAGGTAAAATTACTGTACGTCATCACGGTGGTGGTCATAAACGTGCATACCGTGTCATTGATTTTAAACGTGTTAAAGATGATGTACCTGCAGTTGTAAGAGCTGTTGAGTATGATCCAAACCGTTCAGCAAATATTGCTTTGGTACAATATACTGATGGTGTCAAAGCATACATCATTGCTCCAAAAGGAATCCAAGTTGGGCAACAAATTGAATCAGGTGTAAATGCAGATATTAAAATTGGTAATGCTTTGCCATTATCACATATCCCTGTAGGTACAGTTATTCATAATATTGAAACAAAACCAGGTAAAGGTGGACAATTAATTCGTTCAGCTGGTACAAGTGCTCAAGTATTAGGACAAGAAGGTAAATATACATTAGTTCGCTTAAACTCTGGTGAAGTACGTATGATTTTATCAACTTGCCGTGCTACAGTAGGTACAGTAGGTAATGAACAACATGAATTAGTAAATATTGGTAAAGCAGGACGTTCACGTTGGTTAGGCAAACGCCCAACAGTTCGTGGATCTGTAATGAACCCTAATGATCATCCACACGGTGGTGGTGAGGGCCGTGCTCCAATCGGACGTAAATCACCAATGACACCATGGGGTAAACCAGCTCTTGGTCTTAAAACTCGTAAGAAAAAAGCACGTAGCAATAAGTTGATTGTTCGTGGACGTAAAAAATAATTTTTAAAAATCCAGATTAAGAAGGGAGGCTTCACTGTGAGTCGTAGTATTAAAAAAGGGCCATTTGTTGATGCCCATTTGATGAAAAAAGTTGAAGCTGCTGCTGCAAGTGAAAAGAAACAAGTTGTTAAAACTTGGTCACGTCGTTCTACAATCTTCCCTAACTTTGTTGGGCAAACAATCGCTGTTTACGATGGAAGAAAACATGTGCCTGTTTACGTTCAAGAAGATATGGTAGGACACAAATTAGGTGAATTTGCACCAACAAGAACATACCGTGGACATGCTGCGGATGACAAAAAAACGAAAAAACGTTAATTATAAGGAGGTAATACAATATGTCAGAAATTACATCTGCAAAAGCAGTTGCAAAAACTGTTCGCATTGCGCCTCGTAAAGTACGTTTAGTAGTGGATCTTATTAGAGGTAAAAAAATTGGCGAAGCCATTTCAATCTTAAAATTCACTCCACGTGCCGCTTCACCAATCGTTGAAAAAGTATTGATGTCAGCCGTTGCAAATGCAGAACACAATTATGATTTAGATATTGAAAACTTGGTAGTCACTGAAGCTTATGTAAACGAAGGACCAACAATGAAACGTTTCCGTCCACGTGCAAAAGGTTCAGCGTCTCCAATTATGAAACGTACAAGCCACATTACAATCGTGGTATCAGAGAAAGAATAAGGAGGGATAGTCTGTGGGTCAAAAAGTACATCCAATAGGAATGCGTGTAGGTATTATCCGTGACTGGGATGCCAAATGGTACGCAGAAAAAGACTATGCAGAGTTCTTACACGAAGATTTGAAAATTCGTAAGTATATTTTAACAAGATTAAAAGATGCTTCAATTTCTACAATCGAAACAGAACGTAAAGCAAATAATGTCGTAACAGTATCTATCCACACTGCTAAGCCAGGTTTAGTAATTGGTAAAGGCGGTTCAGAAGTAGAGAATTTACGCAAAGAATTGAAAAAAATCACAGGTCGTGTTGTGAACATCAACATCGTTGAAATTAAAAAACCTGATTTAGATGCAAAATTAGTAGGCGAAAGCATTGCTCGTCAATTAGAAAATCGTGTGGCATTCCGTCGTGCTCAAAAACAAGCAATTCAACGTACAATGAGAGCTGGTGCTAAAGGAATTAAAACTATGGTATCAGGTCGTTTAAATGGTGCAGATATGGCACGTTCTGAAAGTTATTCAGAAGGAACAGTTCCATTGCATACATTACGTGCAGATATTGACTATGCTTGGGAAGAAGCAGATACAACTTACGGTAAATTAGGTGTTAAAGTTTGGATTTATCGTGGTGAAGTATTGCCAACAAAGAAAAATGCTGAGAAGAAAGGAGAAAATTAATCATGTTAGTACCAAAACGTGTGAAATTCCGTCGTGAATTTAGAGGAAAAATGCGTGGCGAAGCTAAAGGTGGTAAAGAAGTATCATTTGGTGAATTTGGTTTACAAGCAACTGAATCACATTGGATTACAAACCGTCAAATTGAAGCAGCCCGTATTGCAATGACTCGTTATATGAAACGTGGTGGGAAAGTATGGATTAAAATTTTCCCTCATAAATCATATACAGCAAAAGCTATCGGTGTTCGTATGGGTTCTGGTAAAGGGGCTCCAGAAGGCTGGGTTGCACCAGTTAAACGTGGTAAAGTGATGTTTGAAGTTGCTGGCGTTTCAGAAGAAATCGCTCGTGAGGCTTTCCGTTTAGCATCTCATAAATTGCCACTAAAAACTAAATTTGTAAAACGTACAGAACAGGGTGGTGAATCGAATGAAAATTAAAGAACTACAAAAAGAAATTAATGAATTATCCACTGCTGAATTAATTGCAAAAGAAAAAGAATACAAAGAAGAATTGTTCAATCTTCGATTCCAACTTGCTACGGGACAGTTAGAAAATACTTCTCGTATTAAAGAAGTACGCAAACAAATTGCACGTATTAAAACGGCATTGCGTCAGGAAGAATTACAAAAATAATTGATCAGCAAAGGAGGACATAAATAAATGAGTAGTACAGAACGTAACCAACGTAAAGTATACCAAGGACGTGTTGTTTCAGATAAAATGGATAAAACTATCACTGTTATCGTTGAAACATATAAAACTCATCCAACATACGGTAAACGCGTTAAATATTCTAAAAAATTCAAAGCTCATGATGAAAATAATTCAGCGAAAATGGGCGATATTGTAAAAATTATGGAAACTCGTCCACTTTCTGCTACCAAACATTTTCGTTTACTAGAAATTGTTGAGGAATCCATTATTATTTAATTATTGATATTGAAAGCATACGTTTGGAAGGAGGATACCTATATGATTCAAACAGAATCTCGTTTGAAAGTAGCTGATAACTCTGGAGCACGTGAAGTGTTAACTATTAGAGTTTTAGGTGGATCAAATCGTAAAACGGCAAATATTGGTGATGTGATTGTTGCAACTGTGAAACAAGCAACACCAGGTGGAGTTGTTAAAAAAGGCGATGTTGTAAAAGCTGTTATCGTACGTACAAAATCAGGAGCACGTCGTAAAGATGGTTCATACATTAAATTTGATGAAAATGCATGTGTTATTATTCGTGATGACAAGAGTCCACGTGGAACACGTATCTTTGGACCAGTAGCTCGTGAGTTGCGTGACAACAACTATATGAAGATTGTGTCTTTAGCTCCAGAAGTAATCTAATCAAATAAATTATTATTAGAGTCAACAAACGAAGGAGGTGCAACGTTACATGCACGTAAAAACTGGTGATAAAGTTAAAGTATTAGCTGGTAAAGATAAAGGTAAAGAAGGCATTATTACAAAAGCTTTTCCAAAGAAAGACCGCGTTATTGTTGAAGGTGTGAATATTGTTAAAAAACATCAAAAACCATCTCAAGCTAATCCAAGTGGGGGAATCGTGGAGAAGGAAGCATCAATTCATGTTTCTAACGTAATGTTGATTGATCCATCTACACAAGAACCAACTCGTGTTGGCTACAAAGTTGTAGACGGTAAAAAAGTACGCGTTTCTAAAAAAACTGGCGAAATCATTTAAGAAATAAGTAAGGAAGGAGGAGCCAATCCAAAATGAACAGATTACAAGAAAAATATAAAAAAGAAATCGTTCCTTCATTAGTAGAAAAATTTAACTATACATCTGTAATGCAAGCACCTAAAGTAGAGAAAATCGTTATAAACATGGGTGTGGGCGATGCAGTGTCTAATGCAAAAAACTTAGAAAAAGCTGTAGAAGAATTGACATTAATTACAGGTCAAAAACCAGTAATTACGAAAGCTAAAAAATCTATCGCAGGTTTCCGTTTACGTGAAGGTATGCCTATCGGTGCAAAAGTAACTTTACGTGGCGAAAGAATGTATGAATTTTTAGATAAATTAGTTACAGTATCTTTACCACGTGTACGTGATTTCCGTGGTGTAAGCAAAAAATCTTTTGACGGACGTGGGAACTACACGTTAGGTGTTAAAGAACAATTAATCTTCCCTGAAGTAGACTATGATAAAGTTGATAAAGTACGTGGTATGGATATCGTTATTGTCACAACTGCAAATTCAGATGAAGAATCAAGAGAATTATTAACTCAATTAGGAATGCCATTCCAAAAATAATGTTATAGGAGGCGAATAAAGTGGCTAAAAAATCAATGATTGCAAAAAACAAACGTCCTAAAAAATTTGCTGTGCAAGAATATACACGTTGCGAACGTTGTGGACGTCCACATTCTGTTTACCGCAAATTTAAACTTTGCCGTATTTGCTTCCGCGAACTTGCTTATAAAGGGCAAATTCCTGGAGTGAAGAAAGCTAGTTGGTAATCCATTATCACTATGAAAAGGAGGTTAAACTAAATGGTTATGACAGATCCGATTGCAGATTTCTTAACACGTATTCGTAATGCGAACATGGTTCGTCATTCAGTGTTAGAAGCACCTGCATCAAGAATTAAAACAGATATTGCTACAATCTTGAAAAACGAAGGATTTATCAAAGATTTTGAAATTATCGAGGACAACAAACAAGGTATTATCCGTGTTTTCTTGAAATATGGACAAAATAATGAGCGTGTTATTACAGGCTTAAAACGTATTTCTAAACCTGGTCTACGTGTTTATGCAAAAACAAATGAAGTGCCTAAAGTATTAAATGGTTTAGGAATTGCTATTCTGTCAACATCTGAAGGTGTTATTACAGATAAAGTTGCAAGACAAAAAAATGTAGGTGGAGAAGTTCTAGCTTACGTTTGGTAATCAATTTTAATTAAACATTCAAGGAGGTGCAGTCAGTATGAGTCGTATTGGGAACAAACCCATTGCTATTCCAAGTGGCGTAACCGTTACAGTTAAAGAAAATAACGAAGTAACAGTAAAAGGACCTAAAGGTGAATTAACTCGTGAGTTTTCATCACTGATTACAATCAATGTTGGTGAAACAGAAATTACATTCACACGTCCTAATGATGAAAAAGAAAGCCGTTCATTACACGGAACAACTCGTGCTGTGTTAAATAACATGGTAGTTGGTGTAACTGACGGATTTGCAAAAGAATTAGATCTAATCGGGGTTGGGTACCGTGCACAATTACAAGGTAATAAACTTGTATTAAACGTAGGGTATTCTCATCCAGTTGAGTTTGTACCAGAAGAGGGTTTAAGTGTTGAAGTTCCTTCAAATACAAAAGTTATCGTTCGTGGTATTAACAAAGAAAAAGTTGGAGCTTTAGCTGCTAACATTCGTGGCGTACGTCCACCAGAACCATACAAAGGTAAAGGTATTCGTTACACAGACGAATTTGTACGTCGTAAAGAAGGTAAAACAGGTAAATAGAGGTATTTATAACCTGTTTTACCAGTTTTTCAACTATTATTTTAAAACATATAAAGAGGTGACATCGTGATTACAAAACCAGATAAAAATAAAATGCGTCAAGCTCGTCATGCACGAGTAAGAACAAAAATCTCTGGTACTGCTGAGTGCCCACGCTTGAACGTTTTCCGTTCCAATAAACACATCTACGCTCAATTAATTGATGACGTAGCGGGTGTGACGCTAGCAAGTGCCTCAACTTTAGATAAAGAATTAGCAAAAACTACTAAGACAGAACAAGCAGTTGCAGTTGGACAATTAATTGCAGAACGTGCTATTCAAAAAAATATTAAGAAAGTAGTCTTCGACCGTGGTGGTTATCTATACCATGGCCGCGTTAAAGCTCTTGCAGAAGCTGCACGCGAAAATGGACTAGAATTTTAAAAGAAGGAGGATACCCATTCATGGTTTTTATCGACCCAACTAAATTAGAATTAGAGGATCGCGTAGTTGCGATTAACCGTGTTACAAAAGTTGTAAAAGGTGGACGCCGTATGCGTTTTGCAGCTTTAGTAGTTGTTGGTGACAAAAATGGACATGTAGGATTTGGTACAGGAAAAGCTCAAGAAGTTCCTGAAGCAATCCGTAAAGCGATTGAAGATGCTAAGAAACATTTAATTGAAGTGCCAATCGTTGGTTCAACAATTCCACATGAAGTTATTGGACGTTTCTGTGGCGGTAACGTATTATTGAAACCAGCTCAAGCCGGTTCAGGAGTTGCAGCAGGTGGACCAGTTCGTGCCGTTGTTGAGTTAGCAGGTGTATCTGATATTACAAGTAAATCTTTAGGATCAAATACTCCAATTAACATGGTTCGTGCAACTATAAAAGGTTTAGAACAATTAAAACGTGCAGAAGCAGTTGCTGCCTTACGTGGTAAATCAGTAGAAGAATTGTAAAAGGAGGACAATAAAAGATGGCAGAATTAAAAATCACTTTAAAAAGAAGCTTAATCGGACGTCCTCAAAACCAAATTGATACATGTAAAGCATTAGGTTTAACAAAACCACATAAAACAGTAGTTAAGCCAGTTAATGATGCGATTAAAGGTATGGTTCGTACAGTTTCTCATTTAGTAGAAGTAGAAGAAATTTAAGAGATATAAAATCATAAAAGGAGGTGCCTAGTAAATGGAACTTCATACGTTGAAAGCAGCAGAAGGTTCACGTCACGTGCGTAATCGTGTAGGTCGTGGGCAAGGTTCTGGTAATGGTAAAACATCTGGACGTGGACAAAAAGGTCAAAAAGCTCGTTCAGGTGGTGGTGTGAGATTAGGTTTTGAAGGTGGTCAAACACCATTGTTCAAGCGTATTGCTAAACGTGGATTTAATAATATCAACCGTAAAGAGTACGCTGTTGTTAACCTATCAGATTTAAATCGTTTTGAAGATGGTGTAGAAGTAAACCCAGTAACTTTAGTTGAATCTGGTTTAGTGAAAAAAGAATTATCAGGTGTTAAAATTTTAGCAAATGGTAAGTTAGAACGAAAATTGACTGTCAAAGCACATAAATTTTCAAAAGTAGCTAAAGAAGCAATTGAAGCTGCAGGTGGAACAGTCGAGGTGATCTAATGTTTACCTTACTTAGATCTACATTTAAAGTAAAAGATGTGCGTAATCGCATCTTTTACACTTTAATGATGATTGTGATTTTCCGTATTGGAGCACATATCACTGTACCAGGTGTAAATGCTGCAGCCATGACGGATCTATCAAGAAATGCCAATAGTTTATTTAGTATTTTAAATACATTTGGTGGTGGAGCATTGCGTCAATATTCTATATTTGCCTTAGGTGTTTCACCATATATCACTGCATCAATTATTGTGCAGTTATTACAAATGGATATTGTCCCTAAATTTGCTGAGTGGAGTAAACAAGGCGAAGTAGGACGAAGAAAACTAAATAAAGCAACTGTATATTTCACTATTGTTCTTGGATTTATTCAAGCAATTGGAATATCAGTTGGATTTAATAGACTATCTAATTTTGGCTTAATTCGTTCGGCTAATTCAGGAACTTATATGAACATTGCACTTGTGCTAACGGCTGGAACAATGTTGGTTATGTGGATTGGCGAGCAAATTACTCAAAAAGGAGTCGGAAATGGTGTATCAATCATTATTTTATCGGGGATTGTTGCACAAATGCCAGCTGAATTGTATTCGTTGTTTACACAATATTTAGCTGGTGAAGGACAAGATACATGGATTAAATTTGCATTTGTTTTGGCTGGTATCGTACTAATTATTGCCTTAATTGCTTTTGTTGTCTATATGGAACAAGCACAACGTAAAATTCCAGTACAATACTCTAAGAGAGCAAATGGTGCTAGTCAAATGGCATATTTACCATTAAAAATAAACTCTGCAGGTGTTATTCCTGTTATTTTTGCAAGTTCATTTATGCTAATACCTGCAACAATTTTAGGATTTTTCACAGCAACACATGGAAATGAATCGTGGTTTGTCATTTTGAGTACAATATTTAATTACAGACAACCAGTAGGTGCTGCTATTTATGTATTACTCATTATTACATTTACATATTTCTATGCATTTATTCAGGTAAATCCTGAAAAAGTGGCGGAAAATCTACAAAAACAAGGTGGGTATATTGTTAGCGTAAGACCAGGAAAAGGAACAGAAAAATATATTTCTACATTATTGGTACGTTTGAGTACAGTAGGGTCATTATATTTAGCTGTCGTTGCAGCAATTCCAATTATTGCAGCAATTGTTATTCCTAACTTTCCAGCTAGTTTATCATTAGGTGGAACCAATATATTGATTGTTATTGGTGTTATTTTAGAAACAACAAAACAAATACAAGGTAAATTGATTAAGAGAAAATATCAAGGATTTATTCAATAAAAAGTGGACAAAAGTGCATACTTTTGTCGCACTTGCCTTGTTTTTTATAGCGAGGAGAATGGTTATGAATATTGTATTGATGGGGCTTCCAGGAGCTGGAAAAGGTACACAAGCAGAGAAAATTGTTGCCGAGTATAAATTTCCTCATATTTCAACAGGGGATATGTTCCGTTTGGCAATGAAAAATGAAACAGAGCTAGGCTTAAAAGCAAAATCTTTTATGGATAATGGTGAGTTAGTACCTGATGATGTGACAAATGGTATTGTAAAAGAACGATTAAGTGAATCAGATGTTGTAAACGGATTTTTATTAGATGGATTTCCAAGAACATTAAAACAAGCAGAGGCATTAGATAATATTTTGTCAGCACTTAATAAAAAAATTGATGCTGTGATTAATATTAATGTAGATCCTAACGTATTAAAAGAACGTTTATCTGGCAGAATTATTTGTCGTGATTGTGGGTCAACTTATCATAAATTAACTAATCCACCAAAAAATGAAGGAACATGTGACCGTTGTGGAAACCATGATTTCTATCAACGTGAAGATGATAAACCAGAGACGGTTGAAAATCGTATTCAAGTGAACTTAAAACAAACAGAACCTCTATTGAACTACTACAAAAATAAAGGCGTCTTGTTCAACGTGAATGGTGAAGATGATATTGATAGTGTCTTTGGAAAAATTCGTGAAATTATTGAAAAGTAGTTATCTATATCTTTTCAAAAGCCTGTTAATATGCTATAATTAGCAAGTTAAGGTATAGAAGTAGTTTAAAAGTCAAGGAGGTGTAAAGTGGCGAAAGACGATGTGATTGAAATTGAAGGAACAGTCGTTGAAACTTTGCCGAATGCAATGTTTAAAGTAGAACTTGAAAATGGTCATATTGTATTGGCTCATGTTTCTGGTAAAATTAGAATGCATTATATTCGCATTTTACCTGGGGACAAAGTTACTGTTGAGTTATCACCTTATGATTTAACTCGTGGTAGAATTACTTATCGCTTTAAATAGTTGTACTCCGTCAATGTAGGATAGGAATCGTTATTCTTATTTTAAACTAAATGATGCTATATCGTTTATTAGTATGAGGAGGTAGAAAATGAAAGTTAGAGCTTCAGTGAAACCAATTTGTGAAAAATGTAAAGTCATTAAACGCAATGGTCGTGTAATGGTAATTTGTGAAAATCCAAAACATAAACAACGTCAAGGATAAAAAAGGAGGTGCCGTATGGCTCGTATTGCAGGTGTAGACGTACCACGTGATAAACGTGTTGTCATTTCATTAACATATATTTATGGTATTGGAAAGAAAACTTCTCAACAATTATTAGCAGCAGCTGATGTGTCAGAAGATATTCGTGTACGTGATTTAACAAATGATCAATTAGATCGTATTCGTGCAGAAGTAGATAAATTAAAAGTTGAAGGTGATCTTCGTCGTGAAGTGAACTTAAACATTAAACGTTTAATTGAGATTGGTTCATACAGAGGTATTCGCCATCGTCGTGGATTACCAGTGCGTGGACAAAATACAAAAAATAATGCACGTACTCGTAAAGGCCCAGCAAAAGCAATTGCAGGTAAGAAAAAATAATAATAAGGTAAAGGGAGGGTAAACTTTCATGGCTAAAAAAGTGACACGTAAACGTCGTGTGAAAAAAAATATTGAAACAGGAATTGCACATATCCGTTCAACATTTAATAATACAATCGTTATGATTACAGATGTTCATGGGAATGCAGTTTCATGGTCTTCTGCCGGTGCTTTAGGATTTAAAGGTTCTAAAAAATCAACACCATTTGCTGCACAAATGGCTGCTGAAGCGGCTGCAAAAGGATCTATGGAACATGGCATGAGAACAGTTGAAGTTTCTGTTAAAGGTCCTGGTTCAGGTCGTGAATCAGCTATTCGTTCATTACAAGCGGCTGGTTTAGAAATCACAGCAATCCGTGATGTAACACCAATTCCACACAATGGATGCCGTCCTCCAAAACGTCGTCGTGTTTAATACATAAGACTGTTTGGATAAGATGAATGATACAAAATGGTAACAAGTATAGAATGAGTTATACATAAAACTTAGAAACAGTAGTTAAAAGCAGGTAATCTGTTAAATTTGAAAGGGGTATTTTGAATGATCGAAATTGAAAAACCAAGAATTGAAACGATTGAGATCAGCGAAGATGCAAAATTCGGCAAATTCGTTGTAGAACCACTAGAACGCGGTTATGGAACAACCCTTGGAAATTCACTACGTCGTATTTTGTTATCTTCATTACCAGGAGCAGCTATTACAGATATTCAAATTGAAGGTGTGTTACATGAATTTTCAACGGTACCAGGTGTTGTTGAAGATGTAGCAGCTATTATTTTAAATATTAAAAAGCTTGCATTAAAATTAAACGATATTACAGAGAAATCTCTAGAATTAGATATTGTTGGTCCAGCAACTGTTACAGCTGCTGACATTACTGAAGCTAGTGATGTGGAAATTTTAAATCCTGATTTGTATATTTGTACAATCGCTGAAGGCTCACGCTTGAAAATGAGTTTAACAGCAAAAACAGGACGAGGCTATGTTCGATCTGAATACAATAAACGTGACGACATGCCCATTGGTGTATTACCAATTGATTCGATCTACACACCTGTTAGTCGTGTAAACTATCAAGTGGAAAACACACGTATAGGTCAAAAAAATATTTATGATAAATTAACATTAGATGTTTGGACAGATGGTTCAATTAGTCCAGAGGCAGCAATTAGTTTATCAGCTAAAATTTTGACTGAACATTTGGATGTGTTTGTCAACTTAAACGAACAAGCACGTAAAGTTGAAATCATGGTAGAGAAGGAAGATACGCACAAAGAAAAAATGTTAGAAATGACAATTGAAGAGTTAGATTTATCTGTTCGTTCATATAATTGCTTAAAACGTGCAGGAATTAATACAGTTCAAGAGTTAACAGACAAAACAGAATCAGAAATGATTAAAGTGCGTAATCTAGGTCGCAAATCTTTAGAAGAAGTGCGTAACAAATTGATTGAATTAAACTTAACATTACGTCAAGATGACTAGTATTATTTAAGCAAAGGAGGAAGAACTATATGGCATACCGTAAATTAGGACGTACAAGCTCACAAAGAAAAGCAATGTTACGTGACTTAACAACAGATTTAATTATTAACGAACGTATTGTAACAACTGAAGCACGTGCCAAGGAAATCCGTTCAACAACTGAAAAAATGATTACTTTAGGTAAACGTGGGACATTACATGCACGTCGTCAAGCCGCAACATTTGTGCGTAACGAAGTAGCTTCTGTACGTGAAGAAGATGGTAATGTTATTGTAGAAACAGCTCTACAAAAACTATTCAATGGATTAGCTGAACGATATAGCGAGCGTCAAGGTGGTTATACTCGTATTTTGAAAACTGAAACACGTCGTGGTGACGGTGCTTCAATGGTAATTATTGAATTAGTTTAATAGCATTTGAGTGTTATGATGATGACATCGTTATGTTTAGTCTAGCTCACCGTAGAGTCGCTTGCGACTCTACGGCATTATTTTTTTATAGCACTAGTGAATAAATCGTGTTGCCGAATGAAAAATTTGGCAACACGATTTGTTTTATATAAAAGATAACTAATAGAGAAATCTATTATACCATTAAATAGTCCTTATCAAATGCTGTCCCCATATAAGAATATAACAAAGATTATTTGTGTATAAAAAATATCGTTTATATATATATATATATACCGTAAAATTTTATTCATATAAAATATATACACAAGTTTATTGACAATGTATGCACATCTGTATATAATGTACGTTGATAATAGTTCTTACTATGCATAGGGTATATTACACAACTAGGGTATGGTCGTGTTTAGATGATTGAAAATGATGAAAGAATAGTTGCTATTATCTGTAAACTTGTAAAACATGGGAAAATTGATTGCTAAAACTTGTATGCATGTCATAAGTTAAGGTATGTTTTTAATTTGAATTTACTATGTTTTTTATGATAGAAAAAATTAACAGGGGGTGATATACATTAAAATGAGCAGTTTTTAAAGAGGTTTGATAATACGGAAGTATGTTTAATCTCTTATTTTTTATGTTGAAAAAATGGTTTATTAAAAAGATGATAATACGTAAAAAGGTAGGGGAACACCTATATATTGTCTTTTATATAGACTATAAAAAACTGGTTACATATTATAAAACTATGCAACATAATGATATAGGCGACTAATAACTATTAAGAAACAATCTGCATGATGTGCAGTGTAAAAATAGGGGATTGTTGCTTAAAGAAATGTGCATATCATATATTAGAACACCAATTTGGTGTATCTCACAATAAAAAGAAAGGGGAAATATATGAAAAAGATAATTAACAGCTTTTTTGTATTAATATTGCTATTAGGCAATGTCATATCAACGGCACGCGTTGTGTCATCTCAAGAAATTGGGCGAGTAGATACGAGTATTTCGTATTCGACAGAAGATACGACGTATCATGAAGTAGATCAGTTTGCACAATATAAAATGAGTGTTACCGTGTCTGAACGGACGTATGATGGTTCTTATTCGTTGATAAAAGTGCCTAAAAATAAATTTAGATTACCTAAATCTGAAGATATATCAGATGCGGTAACGATAAAGAATACAACAATAACTGAAAATGACACACACTACATTATTCGCTTTGACTACAATCGTATTAGTGAAGCAGAAGTTCGTGTGCCGTTTAATTTGTTTTTAAAAAACCAACACGCATACGATGGGGAAGAATTGTTACTTGAAACAGAGTATTATGACCATAATAATACCCTTATCGCAGCTGGACAATTCAATCCAATTGCTAAAGCTAAATTGGCTAGGCTTGGTGACTATAATGGTTTTAGGCGGTTGTATAGCAACAATGGAAACATACCAGTAGAATATAATGAAAGCTTTTATGTTTCGTTTGAAGACACTGGGACAGATTCTAGAAGTTATGGAGTAATTATGACTTTACCTGAGGGCATTGTTTTTAATCTAAAGGATAATCCTGAGTGGTTGTATGATGAAACAACAAGAGTGATTAGAAGTCGTCCAGATAGTACGTTCTCCGAGACGTTGAAATTTTCTTATGAACAAGGGAAGTATTCTATACCTGGAAGAGTCGAACTGAATACGCAAGTGTTTTACTATAATCCAGATGGGAGTATGACCGAGCCACATAATTCAGCAACTATAACAATTGAGTATAAAGAGGAAGAAAGAATACTAACTGGAGTACTTTCAAAAGGAATATCCGACTCTGGAAAGAATTATGAGAGTTTTAACTGGTGGAGCAGTGCTCTTTATCTATACAATTCAATAGAGCAACTAGAAAAGAATTCATTAGAAAGATACTGGAGTGTAGATCTTCATTCTAATGAAAATACAAAACCGTATACACTTAAAATGTTAAAAGAGCTAGATTATAATCTGAAATATAATAGATGTTAACTAAAAACATGTATTATATTTCAGATTTTTTTATTGATTGACTTGTGCTTAATGAAAAAAATATGAAAATGCCCTTTGATAATTGAATAAAAATGGAAATATTTATATTTAGGGGCTTACATCTGTCCTAAGTGTAAATATGGAAGTGTGTAAAGATGAGGTAAAACTCGTAAAAATTTAGCTCAGATTTAACGAATAGGTTGTCTGGGGGCTGTGGCATGGAGAGATTATGCCTAGTCTATCATTATAAGATAGATGAATCGCCATGATGTCCAGTAAGGGACGAGCGAAAAAATGTAAAAGTATATAAAAAGTTTTGGCTTTGTTTTTTTCGTAGCCAAAACATAAAAGCCAATTACTAAAAATTGTAAAAAAAGGGGTAAAAAAAATGAATGCAAGAAAGTTAAGCATCTATGAAGTAGACGAACGATATACTGATTATCTACGCAGTGGAGATGATAAAGTTGCTAACGAAAAAAAAGGGCGAACAAAAAGAAAATATATAGGCATTTTGTTGACGATTAATGATGTTATGTATATTGCACCGTTCACCAGTCAAAAAATGAAACATAAAAAGATTGTGGATAGTGTAGATATGGTTAAAGTTGGTAATATATCTGTAATTAACCTAAATAATATGATACCCGTTAACCCAACGGTCATCAAGAGAGTGGTATTTAATGATGTATTAGACTTATCGTACAGAGAAATATTGAAACATGAATTTCGCATTATCAATAAACATTCAAAAAAAACTCGAATTGTAAAGCCAAGTGCAACAGTACATGAAAAATACTAAAGTCACAGTCTATGTCTGTGTGCGACATAGTTGTTTTGTAATGGAATAGGTGTAACGGTCAAGGTATTAGCGTAGCGAGCCTTTACGGTTACACCTATTCTGTTATAGTTTATGTCGTTGCACACAAACGATTAAACATAGTATGAGGTGTATCATAGTCTAGTATACGTCTAGGTCTATTATTTAACGCATTTTGTATAGTTGTTATCATTTGAATAGGTACTAAATTAAATGATTTTCCCTTTGGTAAAAATTCTCGAATTAAACCATTGTGATTTTCATTAGTCCCTCGT
>NZ_SPPB01000046.1 GCF_004570605.1 Granulicatella sp. WM01
TGGATAGTGTTACTATCTGCTAGAAACTCACAAGAACGGGGTAAGTTTATAGACAATTCATGTCTCACCTGTTGTGCTACTTTTTTCTGTTGTTTTAGTCGTTTTACTGTTTTACGATGTGTTTTGGGAGAAATCATCCCATGGTTATAGAGAATGGTACGAACAGTTGTATCTGTTAAATTGATGCCATGTTCTTGTTTTAAAATTTCAGTAAAATGAACAACATTAGGTTTTAAATTGGTAAATGATTGGTATAGTTCTACAATAAAAGTTTTAGTAGATTCAGGTAGACTATGCTTTGGCGAGCGTTTTTTATTTTTATGAGAAAAAGCTGACTTACCCAATTGAACATAATTGTTAAGTAGTCGGTTAATTTGTCTTAATGATAAAGTTAATTCAACACAGGCACGTTGTTTTGTTTTTTTGCCATGATGAACGGCTTTGATGACGTTATATTTTTTTATTTCATTCACTGTTAATTCTATCCTTTTCATATCTCTAGTTTATCATTTTGGGACATTTTGTCATTCGATTACTTTAAGACATTATCACATTCGATTGATAATTTCAGTTTCTTTAGTCAAAAAAACGTTGACGAAAGAAAGAAAATCTTTTAAAATGGTTGTATATGTACTAGACATAAAAAAGGCTATGTTATATTTAAACAATCAGAGAGTTTCTGTATGGTGAGAGGAAACATGAATATAATGCTCCCTTTTGATATAAGACAATGTAATATTATTTGATAGAAATATCAACGTGACCCAACGATAATGGGAAAAAGACGTAATGACACTGTTCGTTGCAAGTAGGGTGGTACCGTGCCGCAAGCACCCCTATATGCAAGGGGCTTTTTTTATTTTAGGAGGAAGTATGAAACCATTAACAAGTTCACAGATTAGACAAAAATATTTAGATTTCTTTAAATCAAAACAACATGATATTATCCCAAGTGCCTCACTTATTCCAATCAACGATCCAACTCTATTGTGGATTAATGCCGGTGTTGCACCGTTGAAAAAATATTTTGATGGTAGTCTTGTGCCGACTAATCCAAGGTTGGCAAATACACAAAAATGCATTCGTACAAATGATATTGATAATGTTGGTGTAACAGCTAGACATCATACACTATTTGAAATGTTAGGGAATTGGTCTATTGGAAATTATTTCAAAGAAGAAGCAATTTCTTGGGCATGGGAATTTTTAACAAGTCCAGAATGGCTAGGTTTTGAACCAGAGAAATTATATGCAACATACTATCCAAAAGATGAGGAAACACCAACACTTTGGCGTAAGCAACCCCATTTTATAAGTGATCATTTAGTGCCATTTGAAGATAATTTTTGGGATATTGGTGCTGGACCTTGTGGGCCATGTACAGAAATTTTTTATGATAGAGGACCAGAGTTTTTAGATATTGCTGAAGATGACCCAGAAAATTATCCTGGTGGAGAGAATGAACGTTATTTAGAAATTTGGAACCTAGTATTTTCAGAATTTAATCACATGCCAGATGATACTTATCAACCATTACCACGTAAAAATATTGATACAGGTATGGGGTTAGAGAGAATGAGTTCTGTTATTCAAAATACAAAGACTAATTTTGAAACAGATTTATTTATGCCTATTATAGAAAAAATTCAATCGTTAAGTCCGAATAAGACGTATGGAGAAAACAAAGATATTGACACATCATTTAAAGTAATTGCAGACCATATTCGTGCAGTCAGCTTTGCTATTGGAGATGGAGCTTTACCATCAAATGAAGGTAGAGGATACATTTTACGCCGTTTAATTCGCCGTTCTGTGATGCATGGACAAAAACTAGGGATTACAGGAACCTTTTTAACAGAGCTTGTTTCTGTAGTAGGGGAAATTATGGGGCAATATTATCCAGAAATCGTTGAAAAACATGATTTTATTGTTAAAGTGATTGGTTCAGAAGAAACTAAATTCCATGAAACATTACATGATGGTCTAACTTTATTAGAGCAAGTGTTTAGTACAATGGAACAAGATAACAAACAAGTTGTTGATGGATTGGCTGCATTTAAGTTATATGATACATACGGTTTCCCATTAGAACTTACTCAAGAGTATGCTAGCGAACGTGGGTATCGTATTGATACAGAGAGTTTTGATACATTTATGAAAAAGCAAAAAGAGCGTGCACGTGCTGCACGACATAAAGAAGAATCTATGAATGTGCAGTCTGATTTGTATACAAATATTACTGTAGCAAGTGCATTTGTCGGATATGAAACAGATAAAGCAACAAGTGTATTACGTGTTGCGATTGTTCAAGATGAACTTGTTGACACCATTTTAATGCAGCAAAAAGCACAACTCATCTTTGATAAAACACCTTTCTATGCTGAAATGGGTGGACAAGTTGCAGATACTGGAGTTATTGTAAATGAAGATAATCAAGTTGTAGCCCATGTTATTGATGTCAAAAAAGCACCAAATGGACAAGCTATGCATAGTGTTGAAGTGCTTTTACCTATGCAAGTAGATAAAGAGTACACATTGTGTGTGGATAAGACACGTCGTCATAAAATCACTAAAAACCATACGGCAACACATTTGCTTCATCAAGCGCTAAAAGACGTACTTGGTGAGCATGCAAACCAAGCGGGATCTTATGTTACACCAAATGGACTTCGTTTTGACTTTACACATTTTGGTCAAGTCACTAAAGATGAATTGAAACGTATGGAACAATTGGTTAATCAAAAAATCTGGGCTGCTTTACCGGTTGTGACACTTGAAACAACATTAGATAAAGCAAAGGAACTCGGAGCAATGGCATTATTTGGCGAAAAATATGGCAAACATGTACGTGTTGTCAACATTGGCGAGTATTCTATTGAATTGTGTGGAGGGATTCACGTTTCTAACACCCAAGAAATTGGACTATTCCAAATTGTGTCTGAATCAGGAATTGGAGCGGGGACTCGACGAATTGAGGCACTAACTAGTCAAGAGGCATACGCATTTTTAACAGACATGTCTGATCAATTACAGCTTGTTGCTAAACAGTTAAAGAGTGCTATTCATGATGTGCCGAAACGCATTGAGCAATTGCAAGCAGAACACAAACAATTAACCCATGAATTAAATGGAGTAAAAGAGAGCATATTAAAACAAGAATCGACACGTTTATTTGAACAAGTTGAATGTGTCAACGGCTTACGTGTCATTTTAGCAGATACATCTAACAAAGAAATGAATGAACTGCGTACGTTAGCAGATACGTGGAAACAAGCAGATTATTCTGATGTGTTTGTTGTAGCGAGTGCTAAAGACGGAAAAGTGAGTTTATTGGTTGCTGCCAATAAAACGGCAAATGATAAAGGTGTTAAAGCAGGTGATCTGATTAAACAAATTGCACCGTTAGTTGGTGGAGGCGGCGGAGGCCGTGCTGATATGGCACAAGCAGGTGGTAAAAATCCAGCGGGAATTAAATCAGCTTTGGAGAAAGTGAGTAGCTTATTATAATTGATAAATATGAACATCGGTACAGATTTCAATGTACCGATGTTTTTCTATGTAAAACGTAATGAAAATGTATTTGAAACACACTTGAAAATAAAAAATATAGTAGAGATATGCTTTTTATTTGAAAAAGTAGGAATAGTTCAGATAAGATAAGGAGATGTTTAAAGTAGTAATTCATGCAAAAAAATTGCATGAAGAAACGGTTTTTTTCTGTAAATAAATAATGATTGTCATAAAAATAGTTGATGTTTTTTTCACGTAGATACTGACTTTTTGTGGATATAAACGAGATTTACAGGGTAAAAAAAGTGTATAAAAAAAATTTAATTAAAATATAATAAAGAATATTTATGCAATTTTATAAATGTTTTGAAAATGAAGATATAAAATTTTTGAGTAAAATGTATAAAAATCTAAAATTATAAAAAACATACATAAAAGTTATTTTTCGACAGTTGATTTTTTGTTTTGTTAGCGTTAACATTAAGGTACAAAAAAGAGGGCAATTGTTCTTCAGTCTGATCAACTGAAATAAAGTTTTAGGGAGGAAACGACTATGACTAAACCAATTCATGTATTTTCTGAAATTGGAAAGTTGAAAAAAGTGATGTTACATCGACCAGGTAAAGAGTTAGAAAACTTAACACCTGATTATTTGCAAAGATTGCTGTTCGATGATATTCCGTTCTTGGAAGAGGCACAAAGAGAGCATGATGCATTTGCACAAGCGTTACGTGATGAGGGAGTAGAAGTGTTATATTTAGAACAACTAGCTGCAGAATCACTTATCACACCAGAAATAAGAAAAGAATTTATTGAAGAATATTTAGATGAAGCTAATATTCGTGGACGACAAACAAAAGAATCTATCCGTCAAATATTAAACGGAATTGAAGATAATTTAGAGTTGGTTGAAAAAACAATGGCTGGCTTTAGAAAAGTAGAATTGCCAGAAATTAGTGACGATAAAAAAGGATTAACCGATTTGGTCGAATCAGATTATCCATTTGCTATTGATCCAATGCCAAACTTGTACTTTACAAGAGATCCATTTGCAACAATGGGGAATGCAGTATCGCTGAATCATATGTATGCCGAAACAAGAAATCGTGAAACGCTGTATGGAAAATATATTTTCAAATATCATCCAGTATATGGTGGTCATGTGAAACTAGTTTATAATCGTGAAGAAACTACACGTATTGAAGGTGGAGATGAATTAATTTTATCTAAAGATGTCTTAGCAGTAGGTATTTCACAACGAACAGATGCAGCGTCTATTGAAAAATTATTAGTTAATATTTTCAAGGAAAGAGTAGGATTTAAAAAAGTATTGGCATTTGAGTTTGCTAATAATCGTAAATTCATGCACTTAGATACAGTGTTTACAATGATTGATTATGATAAATTTACTATCCATCCAGAGATTGAAAGTAGTTTACGCGTATATTCTGTAACGTATGAAAATGAAGAATTGAAAATTGTGCGTGAAAATGGAGATTTAGCAGAACTATTAGCTGAAAATTTAGGTGTGGATAAGGTTGAGTTAATTCGTTGTGGTGGCGATAATATTGTTGCTGCTGGACGTGAGCAATGGAATGATGGATCAAATACATTAACTATTTCTCCTGGAGTTGTTGTTGTGTACGATCGCAATACCATTACAAATGCAATTTTAGAATCAAAAGGCATGAGATTAATTAAAATTCGTGGAAGCGAATTAGTTCGTGGTCGTGGGGGCCCACGTTGCATGTCTATGCCATTTGAACGTGAAGATATTTAATGGGTAAAGTGCCAATAAAAAAGAGAATGAGGTATTGTAAAATGACACAAGTATTCCAAGGAAGAAGTTTCTTAAAAGAAAAAGATTTTACACGTGCAGAATTAGAATATTTAATTGACTTTTCTGCTCATGTTAAAGATTTAAAAAAACGTGGCGTGCCACATAAATTTTTAGAAGGTAAAAATATTGCACTGTTGTTTGAAAAAACATCAACACGTACACGTGCTGCTTTTACAACAGCTGCTATTGATTTAGGTGCGCATCCAGAGTATTTAGGTAAAAACGACATTCAATTAGGGAAAAAAGAATCTGTTGAAGATACTGCTAAAGTTTTAGGTCGTATGTTTGATGGCATTGAGTTCCGTGGATTTAGTCAAGAAGTTGTTGAAGACTTGGCAAAATATGCAGGTGTACCTGTATGGAATGGGCTAACAGATGCATGGCATCCAACACAAATGATTGCTGACTATTTAACAGTAAAAGAAAATTTTGGACGCTTAGAAGGATTAACGCTTGTTTATTGTGGAGATGGTCGTAATAATGTTGCCAACAGTTTATTAGTAACAGGAGCAATATTAGGTGTTAATGTTCATATTTTCTCTCCAAAAGAACTATTCCCTGAAGCAGAGATTGTTGAGTTAGCAAAAGAATATGCTGCTCAAAGTAATGCTCGTATTGTTATTACTGATGATGCAGATGAAGCTGTCAAAGGTGCAGATGTACTGTATACAGATGTTTGGGTATCAATGGGAGAAGAAGATAAATTTGCAGAACGTGTTGCTTTATTACAACCATATCAAATTAATATGGATTTAGTACGTAAAGCAGGCAATGAAGACTTAATTATTTTACACTGCTTACCAGCATTCCACGATACAGAAACAGAGTATGGCAAACAAATTGCAGAACAATTCGGTATTAAAGAAATGGAAATTACTGATGAAGCATTCCGTAGCAAATACGCACGTCAATTTGATCAAGCAGAAAATCGTATGCATTCAATTAAAGCGATAATGGCATTAACAGCAGGTAATTTATTCGTTAATAAAGTATAAATCATATCATGATGACAGGTTGTTCTGGTTTTGATGTTAAATCAGAACCAGAACAATTTAAGTTTATATAAGACTATAGTAAATGGGAGAATACGTCTTAGATATAATAGGATATTGTCTTATGATGTGAAAGAGTGTGTATATAATCCTATTTATTATAAAAAGAGTAATTTGATTTTATAATTAGGAGGGAACAAAACATGACAGTAAAAGTTAAAAAAGGTTTTAAGATGCCATCGTCATATACTGTATTAGTCATTATGATTGCATTAATGGCTGTGTTAACATGGATTATCCCAGCAGGTTCTTACAAAGACGGGGTATATACTGCAGCAGAACAAAGTCCACAAGGATTGTTTGATGTGTTAATGGCACCAGTACGTGCCATGTTAGGAACACCAGATAATCCCAATCCTACGTTAGCTGCAATTGATGTTTCATTCTTTATTATTATGGTTGGTGCGTTCATAGGTGTTATGACAGAAACAGGGGCTTTAGATGTAGGGATTGCTTCAATCGTTAAACGATACAAAGGAAAAGAGAAAAGATTAATTCCTGTATTGATGATTATTTTTGCACTAGGTGGAACAACTTATGGTATGGGCGAAGAAACAATGGCATTTTACCCATTGTTAATTCCAGTTATGATGGCTGTTGGATTTGACTCGGTAACAGCAGTAGCCGTTATTTTGATTGGATCTCAAGTAGGCTGTCTAGCCTCTACTGTAAACCCATTTGCTACAGGAGTTGCCTCAGCATCAGCTGGAATTAGTGTAGCAGACGGTATTTTATTACGTGTGATTTTCTTCGTTGTAATGGTAACGTTATCAATTATGTTTGTTTACAGATATGCAAGTAAAATTGAAAAAGATCCTACTAAATCATTAGTGTATCATCAACGCAAAGCAGATGAAGAATTTTTCTTGAGTAAACAAACCAATGAAGATGTTAAATTAACTGGTGGACAAAAAGCGTCTTTAGTGTTATTTGGATTAACATTTGTCATTATGATTCTTAGTTTAATTCCATGGAGCGAATTTGGTATTACATTGTTTAAAGATTTGAATGGAATTGTAGGAAAACTTCCTGGTATGGGAAGAACATTAGCTTTAGGAGAATGGTATTTCCCAGAAGTAACAATGTTATTTATTGCAATGTCTATATTAATTGGTTTTGCATCAAAAATGGGAGAAGCACGTTTTATTAAAGCGTTTATGAACGGAGCGGCTGATTTACTAAGTGTTGCCTTAATTTGTGCTGTTGCACGTGGTATCCAAGTGATTATGAATGATGGTAATATTACTGGAACAATTTTAAACTTTGGTGCTGGGGCATTAAGTGGATTATCAGAACAAGTTTTTGTTGTATTGGCGTATATTTTCTATTTACCAATGTCTATTTTAATTCCGTCTACATCAGGTTTAGCAAGTGCAACAATTGGTATTATTGCTCCTCTAGGACAATTGTCAAAAGTAGGTGCAGACTTAGTAGTTACAGCTTTCCAAGCTGCATCTGGTGCCGTTAACTTACTTGCACCAAGTTCAGGTATCGTTATGGGAGCTTTAGCACTAGGACGTATCGAACTAGGCACATGGTGGAAATTTGCAGGAAAATTAGTAGGATTATTAGTCATTGTAAGTATTGTGTTATTAGTTTTGGGAACTTTCATATAATGCACTCAATGGATTGAGAGCTTTACTGAAGCATTTAGACATACATTAATAAAGCAATATAGAGTAACACCGGCAATTGCATAATCAAAACTATACCATGCATCATAAGATGTACAGTTATATAAGTGGATAGAACTACTTTATATGGTGTATTATATCTAAAAAATCACATTAAAGGAGAAACGTATGCATACATTTATCACGAAAACACATCAAGAGGAATGTGTTAAAGCAATTCAACGACTTGTTCAGTTTCCTTCAGTTTTAAATGAGGGAGAAAATGGGACACCATTTGGACAAGCGATACAAGATGTTTTAGAAGATACTTTAAAACTAACGGAAGAATTGGGATTTAAAACGTATTTAGATCCAAAAGGGTATTATGGATATGCAGAAATAGGAGAAGGGAAAGAAATTTTTGCTATTTTATGCCATTTAGATGTTGTTCCTGCAGGTGTTTTGGATGAATGGAAGACTAATCCGTTTGAAGCAGTGATTGATAAGAATGTGATATATGGACGTGGAACGCAGGACGATAAAGGACCGTCAATGGCAGCGTTATTTGCTGTTAAAGCATTAATGGATAATGGGATAAGTTTTAATAAACGTATACGCTTTATTTTTGGAACAGATGAAGAAACGTTATGGCGTGGCTTAAATAGATATACATCTATTGAAGAAGAAGCAACTATGGGATTTGCACCAGATTCTACATTTCCACTGATTTATGCTGAGAAAGGGTTATTGCAAGCAAAATTAGTTGGTAAGGGGGATTCTAATTTATCTATTGAAGTTGGTGAAGCATATAATATTGTTCCGGGTAAGGCACGTTATGAAGGGGAATTAAAAGAAAAACTAATAGCTGCTTTACATAAACATCAATTTGATTTCCAAGAAGATGATGGCATTATTGTATTAGGGAAATCAATGCATGCCAAAGATGCTCCTAAGGCAACAAATGCGATTGTACGTTTAGCGATTGCCTTATCAGAATGTGTAGACAATCCAACACTTCAGTTTATTGCACAAAGTATTGGAGAAGACGCTACAGGAACACATCTTTTCGGAAAATGTTTAGAAGATGAACCGTCAGGAGTTTTATCATTTAATGTGGCGGGATTAACAATAAATGATGAGAAAACGGAAATCAGATTAGATATTCGTATTCCTGTTTTAGTAAATAAAGAGCAATTAGTTGATGAATTGACACAAAAAGCGAGTGTGTTTGGTTTAAATTATGAGGAATTTGATTATTTAGCCCCTCTATATGTGCCTAAAGATAGCGAATTAATTCAACAATTAATGGCGGTATATCATGAAAAAACTGGAGACACAACACCGGCAAAATCATCTGGTGGAGCAACTTATGCACGTACAATGAAAAATTGTGTGGCTTATGGAGCTGCGTTTCCATATACACCAGAAACGGAACATAAAGAAAATGAGAGTATGCCATTAAAAGATTTATTTGATGCAATGGACATTTATGCGGAAGCTATTTATCGTTTAGCAAGCACACATGAAAGATAGGAGAATAAAAATGGGACGTAAAATTGTTATCGCATTAGGTGGGAATGCTATTTTGTCATCTGATGCATCTGCTCAAGCACAACAAAAAGCCTTAGTGCAAACAGCGAAATATTTGGTACAATTTATTGAAAACGGAGATGAACTTATTGTTACACACGGAAATGGACCGCAGGTTGGGAATTTATTATTACAACAAGCTGCAGCAGATTCAGAAAAAAATCCAGCCATGCCATTAGACACTTGTGTAGCCATGACAGAAGGAAGTATAGGATTTTGGTTACAAAATGCCCTAGTAAATGAATTGGAAACAAGAGGTATTCATAAAGACGTTGCTGCAGTAGTGACACAAGTTATTGTGTCGAATGATGACCCAGCATTTAGTCAACCTACTAAACCAATAGGGCCGTTTTTAAGTGAAGAAGAAGCAAAACATCAAGCTGAATTAACGGGTGCTATCTTCAAAGAAGATGCTGGACGAGGATGGCGTAAAGTTGTTCCATCACCAAAACCAATCGGTATTAAAGAAGTTAATGTGGTTCGGTCATTGATTGAATCTGGAGTTGTTGTGATTACAGCAGGTGGTGGAGGCATTCCAGTTGTCGAAGATCCACAAACTAAACAATTGACAGGTGTAGAGGCAGTTATTGATAAAGACTTTGCTAGTCAAACATTATCTGAATTAGTTGGTGCAGATTTGTTCGTTATTTTAACAGGTGTGGATAATGTTTATGTAAACTATAATCAACCAAACCAAGAAAAATTAGAACAAGTTACACCTTCACAATTAAAACAATATATTGCTGAAAATCAGTTTGCACCGGGAAGTATGCTACCAAAAGTAGAGGCTGCCATTAATTTTGTTGAACGTTATCCACAAGGAAAAGCTATTATTACATCTTTGGAAAACATTGAACAAGTTTTAACAGGTCATGGCGGTACTCAAGTAGTTGCAGATTAAATGTAAGGAAATTTTATTGTAAAAATTATATATATATATATATCATTATATAATATGATTTATAATAAATAATAAGAACCCCCTATGTAAAAAAAGGGGGTTTTGTTTAGAATATTTGAAATAGGACAACATTATTTGACTCAAAAAATATAACTGATTCGTTAATTTTTGGTTTCATAAGGTTGGAAGTACAGTATTTTGAAAACAAAAAATAATCATGTGGAGAAACATTTTTGTTTTTCCACACGATGTATTCTTCAGTTTTGATAGATTAAGAAAGAATGTTTTTAATAATTAACTTTGTTGATGTATCCATTGAAAAAACCGTTTCTAAATAGGTATGACATAATTTAAACGATTTTACTTAAGGATAAAAATCGTGTGATAGCATGAATCCCTTGTTGAATAAAGGAAAATGTAATAGTCAATGATACGATTAATCCAGTAAATAATGGATGGTATAATAAAAAGACACCGACAATAAGACCAATTAATGCATACCAAAAGAATGAACTTTTCAAAAAATTTTCAATATTTAAGAGAATAGATGAAACTAATTGGAAAATGCTAATCAGAATTAGCCAATAAGCGACTAGTGTTGGTAACAATAATGTAAATGTTGTATATCCACCAGATAGTAGGAGTAGTGAGAAGATGATATTTAAAATTGCATTTATTAAATACAATTTTGAACGGAAAGGATTATCAATTGTGAAAAATTCGATAACATCAACAATTCCGCCTATCAACCAGGCAATAGCTAATGAAAATCCTAGGGTTGCTAGTTGGCTAATGGGATTAAACAGAGTAATACAACCTACTAAAATAAAAAGGATACCTGATATTAATAAGAACCACTTAAAATATTTCAAATTTGTTATCATATTTTCACCTCGCTTCCAATAAATTATATATATTATAATGTTTTTTAATGTAAAAATAAAGTTTTTTATATAAAAAATTCTATCTTTTTCAGAAAATGACAGAAATAGTCTAATGATAACAGTTGTTTTAGTTAAATCATTTGGATATTATGATGTGGTTAAGCAATTTTAGAGTACTCTAAAAAAGAATACTGTGAAGAGTCAGAAAATGTATGAAAAAGTGGAAAAATGATATATATGCTTGATAATTTATAGACTTAGCATTAATTATAATGTGATATTTGTTTACTAAATGTGTGATATTAAAATCTGCCATGTTTCATGATCCAATAGATATGATGGTTAAACATGACCTTTGATAAGTGATTTTTGAAGTGTGTGAAAATTAAACAGATGAATTATTTTTTAAAGCATATCGGATAGTTCCTATTAATGTTAATAGAATAAGCATGTGCAAAATAGTATGGTAAACGTCAGGAATATATTTTCCCTCAATAACTAACCAATGGACAGTTTTTGAAAAATACTGTATTTTACCTTGTAAATTTCCCATTATGCCACTGTCGAAAAATGTATACCATTCGTGTGCCATAAACTGCAGAAGAAACCAAAGCGATAAAAAAATAATGGAAAGCCAGTTGCCAATGGTTTTATTTGTCATAAATAATACAATGACACCTACATAGAGGAAGAAGAAAATACCGTCATCTTGATATGAACTGGTCACTAAGCAAAAATGATTAAAACAAAAACCGGTCATATCAAGGGCAAACCACAAAAGTAATAAAAAATGTAAGAATAAAACGTGACGTTTTTTCATGAAAACTCCTTTATCATTTAATTTAAATTAGTCTAACGGATTATAAACAGACAAACGAGAAGTTTTGTAAATGTCCAAAACTTCTCGTTGAGTTATGTTATTATTTTGTTGCACGTTTAATATAAGTGCCTTCAGCTGTATTAATTTCTAAATACTCACCAGCTTCGATAAAGTCTGGTACGTTAACAACTAAACCAGTTTCCATTGTTGCAGGTTTACCAGAACCAGACACTGTAGCCCCTTTAATAGATGGTTGTGTTTCACTAACTTGTAACACAACTGTTGTTGGCAGTGTCACACCGACAACTTCACTGCCGAAAAATTCAATTTTTACAGTTTCATTTTCTAAAATATATTTTAACTCATTTTCAATTGATGCTTCAGGAATTTCATATTGTTCGTATGTTTCTAAGTCCATGAAAATAGCTGTGCTATCTTGTTTATATAAATATTGCACTTCTTTTTTGTCAATGTGAGCTTTTTCAACTTTTTCATCTGGTCGCATAGTTGTATCTACTGTTGAACCATTACGTACGTCACGGATTTTCATACGCATAACCGTGTTCCCTTTACCAGGTTTATGGTGACTAATTTCTAAAACTTTCCATAATTTTCCGTCTTGGACAAATGTCATACCCGCTTTTAAATCATTTACGTTAATCATCTTTTTTCTCCTTAAATTTTGTTAGAGTCAATACTCAAATATTATAGCGTATTTTCAGTTATACAACAAGCAGAATTATACACTAGAGTAATCTTCCATGCTAGTTAGTCTTATTTAATGAGGACATGCTAGTTAATTGATTATGCTATTGTTTAAAATATGTTAATACAAATTGTCAATAGAACCATTTATTTACTTTTTCGATACGGATTCGTCTTTGTGTTATAAAGAGAGATTATAAACGTGTTTCAAGGTGAATGGCTTTTTGTGTATTGGCAAAATGATACTTAGCAAATTTATGTAGAACTTCAATGCCATAATGATGGATAAGTTGTGCAGCTACTTCATCAACGGTGCTATTTGCTCCAGATGGAAGTAGGCAACCAGCTTGTTGTGACAGGGTGTTTAATGTATCTAGAAAAGTAGCACGTGCAATAATGCTAGCAGCAGCAACGGCTAGATGATGCGATTCACCTTTAGTTGCAAAATAAACATTTTCTTTAATTTGAATAGGTTTATGTTGGATATGCCTGTAATAAGTTGAAGGTTGTTCAAATTGATCAATTAAAATAGCATCAGGTTTTTGTGGAGCTATTTTTTTTAATAAGTGAATTAAAGCATGGTTGTGAAGTTCAGCTTTCATTTGTCCTTGGCTCATTGTAGGTTGTACATCATTGTATTTTTCTGGCAGGACATCAAT
This sequence comes from Granulicatella sp. WM01, assembly GCF_004570605.1. Classification (GTDB taxonomy): domain Bacteria; phylum Bacillota; class Bacilli; order Lactobacillales; family Aerococcaceae; genus WM01. The sequence continues at coordinate 13,575 of NZ_SPPB01000046.1, forward strand.
AATATGGTAAGGAATACGTTCTTTTAACAATTTAGCAAGTTGTTGAATGCGTGTGTCTGTCAGTTTCTTAGAATCTTGTACACCCAATTTTTTTAAATCCTCTAGTTGATGAGAGGGGACAAATGCACTGCAGACAACAAGAGATCCAAAATAGCTACCTGTGCCGACTTCATCACTACCTATAACAGATAAAGAGTGGAAATGTGGTGGTAAGCTTGTTGTAGATTGAGCGTTTTTTTGTAAGGCTTCTTGCCACAAGGCAGCTTCTTGATCGGCTTGTTTACCTTGGAATAGCACTTTACCTGATGTATAGGCAGTAATGGTGGTACCTTGGTAGACAGCACAAAATAAGCTATGTGCAGGTGGGTTAGCTTTTAAATAGTGAGTATAGTGTTGTTTCATACTCATTAAAGTTGATTTTGGTAATGTAATAACATGCATAATTATCTCCTAAGTTTTGATATAGTGCATTATATCAAAAAGCCAGATTAATTTAAAGTTGCTCCTTATATCTAAAGGGAGTATACTATATATAACAATAATTAGATTAGAGGAGGAATAGAATGGAAAAGTATATTTATGCAGATAAATTTTTCTTCACAACCCAAGAGAAAGGGGCAGGTTATTTAGAGATTAGACCAGACGGTACGTTTGGACAGTATACTGAACAAAAACCAAAAGCGGAGATTATTGATTATTCTGGGTACTATATTGCACCAGGATTAGTAGATACGCATATTCATGGATATGCAGGAGCAGATGTGATGGACAACGATTCACAAGGGTTGAAAATTATGTCTGAAGCATTGTTATCTTGTGGAGTGACGTCATTTTTACCGACAACATTAACGGCTTCTACAGAGCAATTAGATGCTGTATGTCAGACTGTTGGCCAAACGCAAGTACAGGGTGCAAAAATTAAAGGGATTTTTTTGGAGGGACCATTTTTTAACGAAAAATATAAAGGGGCACAGAATCCTAATTATATGTGTGACCCTTCAATTGATAAATTAGATAAATGGCAACAATTATCTAATGGCTTGGTTAATAAAATTGCCTTAGCACCAGAACGTGACGGTGCAATTGCATTTATAGAGCATGCTAAAAAACAAGATGTTTATGTGGCAATTGCTCATACAGATGCAACTTATGAACAAGCTAAGGCAGCCGTTGATGCAGGAGCATCTATTTTCGTTCATGTTTACAATGGTATGCGTGGTTTGCACCATAGAGAGCCTGGAGTGGTTGGAGCAGCATTAAATTGTAAAGGTGTTCATGATGAATTGATTTGTGACGGACATCATGTCCATCCCGTTTCAGCTAAAATTGTTATGGATTGTAATGGACGAGAAAATGCTGTGTTGATTACAGATTGTATGGCAGCAGGTGGACAGGCAGAGGGAGATTATAAATTAGGTGAGTTAGATGTTATTGTGAAAGATGGGACGGCACGTTTGAAAGATAGTGGTAGTTTAGCTGGAAGCATTTTAAAATTGTATCAAGCAGTACAAAATGTCATTCATTGGGGAATTGCTGAACCATTTGAGGCATATCGCATGGCGAGTTATAATGCAGCTAAAAGTGTGGGTATTGAAAAAGAATGTGGAGCATTGGATGAGGGGTATCCAGCAGACTTTATTGTGGTAACACGTGATTATGATATTCATGCAACGTATTTAGACGGAGTAAAACGTTATACAAAATAATAAAAAATACAATATACAAGGAGAAACAGGTAACACATCTTGACATGTGTCCAGCAGTTTTACCTAAATAGGTAGCACCCTAATGGTTAGACAAGAGTCTAATGATTAGGGTGCTAATTTATATAGTGTGCTGTTTAATCAGAACGGATAGGAATGTACAGGATATAGTGCATGTTTTTTGAGGATAGATAGTTATATATTGTTATTTGAGTAAAAAGTAAGTATAATATGGAAACAGTTTTTTATATGGAGGACAAGATGAAAAAATTCATAGCAAATATAAGTTTGACAACTATTGGCATTATATTCGCAGCAGTTGGAGTGAGTATGACGTTGAAAGCAAATGTGGGTGTTGGCAGTATTAATGCCTTTAGCAAAACACTTTCGGGCATTTCAACTATTCATGTGGGGACTATTCTCATTCTTGTGAATGTGGCATGTGTATTTGCTCAGTTTGCTTTACAAAGAGATACATTTCATTGGCGACAATGGTTACAATTAGGAGTATCGTATCTGTTAGGAGAGATTGTTAATATCATGGTGTACTATGTTTTTTCATCAATAGTATTAGATACATACATTGTGCGTTTAATGTGGTTTATTTTAGGAAGTATTATTTGTTCTGTTACAGTTGCGTTGATTATCCGATTGAATTTAGTTGTTTTTCCTGTTGAAGCGATGTGTCATGTAATTGCAGAAAAATATAATTTATCTTTCAAGAGAGTTCGACAAGTGGTAGATATTGCAGCAATTATTTTAGTTGTTGTGCTTGTTTTAATCGCTCAAGGTGAGATGACCATTCGTGAGGGGACACTATTAAATGTCATTATTTTTCCGACCATGATACAATCCACGTTAACGATTATGGAAAAATATAATGTATTCAGCACCATTCAATATAAAGACTGTTAAGGAGTGAGAAAACGCCTGTATTAGTGCGGAAAAATCTATTCAGTTAATAAGATGAGGCATTTTATAGAGTGCTTTGCTCATCAAGGTGAGCAAAATAAGAAAAATCATAAAAAGTGCAACTGCTAATGTCAATCGAAAATGAAAATGTCCCAAAATGTGGGCCACTATAAGTGCAATGATTTTCAAAAAAATCATTGCACTTATAGGGCAAAATAATGTATGCTATTAAAGTATCAAGCAGGCTTGTTGTCTTGATACTCTTCAAGAGTTTTTCCAATACTCTTGAGATAGCGTTTGAAAGATGCCAGTTTCCACGGATGTGATTGTGGTGGAACGTATTGGCGTCTTTCTTTTTTTATATTCTCACCCAAATCAAACACCGCTGAATGCTCTTCATGTGTTAACAAACAACGTGTGGCATAAATGTTGTCAGCGATATTCAAGAAAATATCCCCATTAAATGCTTCAATAACCAACGCTTTTGTGTG
>NZ_SPPB01000047.1 GCF_004570605.1 Granulicatella sp. WM01
TTAAAACGGAATGCTTTTGGCTATCGGTCATTTACTTATTTTAGAGCACGTATTTTGTTAATGCTAAAATTGTTTTCTAGTTATGAAAAGACTGTTATACACTTAAGTGCATAACAGCCTCATCAACCCTATTTGACATAGAACCTCTTTCTTGTTATGGACTCGGAAAAACCGTGTTGGTGGACGTTTAAGTTTACCAACACGATTTTTTATAGAATGGTGTATAATAAATCATGTTGATGAACAACAAGTTCATTGGTAGGGATGTTTTTTATATAATTGAATGAGGTAAATCAGTCTGTATTAATATAATGTGATTTTACCAATATATAAAACACATACTAAAAAATATCTGTTATAACATTCACATTCACTGTGATAAAGCATATATAATAGAAAAATTGAAAGGTAGAGAGTGCACTATTAAAATGTATGCATAGATATTCTTTTCAGACTATCCAGAAGAATGAAAAAGATGAACATAATATTTATTTACGAACGATATATAAAAGCTGGGCAGAATATTATTTTGTGCAGTATGTAATTGAATTAGGTATATACGAAAGTGATAGAATAGTCTTTATTATTTACTAAAAGAATATAAAATGGCTTTACATCAAGGATTTCATACTATAATTAACGATTATATTTTGTGGATGCTTAATAATTTTGCAGGACATGTTTTGTATGTATTTGAAATATACAGTGTAAAAATGTTTACTATGAGCATGTTATTTTTTTGTCTGTTGACATGATATGAGTAGATTAATTTTATAGCGTTTATAAAATGATTACATAAAAATTATTTAGAATTATTATAAATAGTGTTGACAAATAAGAAATAAAGAGTATAATAAAGATATGAATTTAATTCACACAATAAAAAAGAAAGAGGCGAATTTTAATGACAGAAACAGTTAAATTATTTAATGAATTAACAGCAAATTTAGGAGTATTATACATTAAGTTGCACCAACATCATTTTTATGTAAAAGGACATCATTTCTTTGGATTGCATGAAAAATTTGAAGAGTTATATGATGAAGTACATGAACAATTAGATGAAATAGCAGAACGTGTATTAATGTTAAATGGTAAACCAGTATCAACTTTAGGTGAATTTTTAGAATTATCAACAATTAAAGAAGCACCTTACACAACTGAAAAATCAGCACATGATATGGTGAAAGAAACAGTAGAAGATTTCAAAACTATTGCAGCATTATTAGATAGTGGAATTGAATCTGATAACGTTGATGAAGTATCTAAAGATATTTTAATCGGTGCTAAAGCATCTTATGATAAACATATTTGGATGTTAGGTGCATTTGTAGCTTAATAAAAGAACAACAAACTAGTTCATTTAATATAACAGTAAAAAGTCAGCATAGAATAAGTGATTTTTTACTGTTTTTTTAGTTTGAAATTTTATGTTAATTGAAAACAGGAAATTATTTTCAGAAAATTTATGTTTATAGAATACATGATAAAAATGTCATAAACATAAAAGAGGCTCCAACATAGAATCTTTGTCAGATCATGTGGATAAAAACAGATTTTTTCCACTAAGTTGTATAAAAATAAATCGTTTTGGTAAATAAAAAAGAAGTTACCAAAACGATTTATTTTTGATATTAGGTACAGCTCTTTAATTTTTCTTAAAGTTTGTCTGTTTTAATAAATCAAATAATTTTAGTTGAGGAGCACCCATTGGATACTTATGAAAGTCTTTTGGGTGTATCCATGTTCCCTCAAAGGTGCTATCTTGGATAGGAACAAGGTAAACATGCCATTTTAAGTGGCTGAAAAGATGTGTGATACTACCTAATGCTTCTTGTTGATGAAGAATATGATAAGGTGTACTTTCTTCTGAAAGGGAATTAACTGGCTTTCGTTCAATCATAGGGAATTGCCACATATTTGCTAACAAGCCTTTATTGTTTCTTTGTTGCATAAGAAATGCACCGTTTTTGTCTTGAATAACGTAGGCTGTATAGAACACATCAGTTGCTTTTTTCTTTTTCTCTTTAATCGGATAAATGGACATTGTTCCATTTTGATATGCAGCGTTAAATTCTTTAATAGGACTCAATTCAGGTTTTGGATTTTTAGCAGAACAAATATCGCTGCCTAAATCCATCAACGCCTGGTTAAAATCTCCGGGACGGGTAGGGTCAATGAGTTGTCGCATTAAATAATCAAACACTTTACGGTTTTTAGGGTTGGCAATATCCAAATTAATTTCAAATAATCTTGCCATGACACGCATGACATTTCCGTCTATGGCAGGTTCTGGAAGATTAAATGCGATACTAGCGATTGCTCCTGCAGTATATGGTCCTATCCCTTTTAAAGTTCGGATATGTTCAATTGTATTTGGCATCTGTCCATTGTAATGTGCGACAATTTGTTGTGCAGCACTTTGCATATTGCGTACACGTGAATAATAGCCTAGTCCCTCCCAAGTTTTCAGTAAGACATCTTCTGGAGCATTGGCTAAATCTTGAATACTCGGAAAAGTTGCCATGAATTTTTTATAATAGGGAATAACAGTAATTACCTGTGTCTGTTGGAGCATGATTTCTGACACCCAAATTGCATACGGATTATTTGTACGTCGCCAAGGTAAATCCCGTTTATGTGTATCATACCAGTTTAGTAGGGTAGTGCGGAATCTTTTTATTTTTTCCTCATCCCATAGTGTAATGCCATGCTCTGTTAAAATATTACTCATTGATTTCCTCCGAGAAGTTCTGTTGTGATAATTTTTCATTAATGTAACGTTTAATTACATCATAATTAAATCCTTTTTGATATAATGCACCTATCATTTTTTCTTTTAGACGATTGCCCTCATATGTTAAACGATATTTTTGCCACAATCTATTACCTTGATAACATAAAGTGTTCCATTCTTTATACTCATCTTGCTCAATATCTAGCTCGGAAATAACATGTTCAGCAATTGAAAAAGAAAATCCTTTTTGTACAAGATGTAATTTGATTTTTTGTACAAGATTTTTATAGGAGAGATGATGTTGTTTAGCTTGATATTTTTGAGCAACCTCTAAAGCAAGTGTATATTCTGTGGCATCGTCTATTTGTTCTAAAGCTATGTCAATAAGATGTTGTTCAATTCCTTTTTTTTGGAGTGCTTTTTCAATGACAAATTTACTTTTTTTGGTTAGAGCAAGAGCTGACTGGACAAATGTTGTAGCATAGGTCATATCGTTGATATAATTTTCCTCTTTTAGTTGTGTGATAACTAACTCTATAACATGTGGATCAAGCGTGTCATCTGATAGCAGTTTTTCTCTGACTTCGTGTTCACTTCTTAGTGAGTATGATAAATAATTAAGGGCTTTACTATAAATTTTTTGCACACTATTATGTGTGATAATTTCATTTTTTAAGGTATCTGATATATCCATTCCCTTATGTAAACGATAGGCAATTAATGTGTTTTCAGAAATGCCAAAGGCAAAAACATTATCAATGTAAATATTGTATCTATTGCTTGTCTGTTTTTGTGTATCTATTGCGGTAATAATTGGCATGAAAAACCTCTCTTTAGTTAGAATAGTTTATGTCTATTATAGCCTATTTTTTATAAATAAGCTAAATTCAAGGTTTTAAAAAGTTAAAAAATAATTGTCAATCGAAAATGAAAATGTCCCAAAATGTGGGCCACTATAAGTGCAATGATTTTTTTGAAAATCATTGCACTTATAGAGCAAAATAATGTATGCTATTAAAGTATCAAGCAGGCTTGTTGTCTTGATACTCTTCAAGAGTTTTTCCAATACTCTTGAGATAGCGTTTGAAAGATGCCAGTTTCCATGGGTGAGATTGTGGAGGAACATATTGGTGTCTTTCTTTTTTTATATTCTCACCCAAATCAAACACTGCTGAATGCTCTTCATGTGTTAATAAACAACGTGTGGCATAAATTTTATCAGCAATATTTAAGAAAATATCTCCATTAAGTGCTTCAATAACTAATGATTTTGTGTGTCGTGAAAAATACAAACCTTTCCCATTTTGAACAGGTAAATAGTGATTATTTTTAAATCGTATATGATGCCCATCATCTATTTTACGTTCAATAAAAGATTGATTTGGGATGGCTTAGGTGCTGTTTCATACACACTCTGTGTCGTTTTTTCTCCAAATTGTTTATTGAACGATTTTATCCATCTTTTTAAAAAATGATTAGCTTCTTCCAGTGTTGAAATGCCATGTCGTTCCAAATCAACAGGTAATCGGGATTGTAAGGTATTGTTTAAACGTTCCACACGTCCTTTCCCCTGTGGAATAGATGTTGTTTTAAGGCTAATACCTAACTGAAAACAAGCAAAACCAAACTGTGTCATGGTATCGTCTTGAAGCTGTTGAGTCCCTTTCCTTTGATAATCAAATACCGTTCGTCTATCCGTTAAAAAAGCAGCAGGAATACCATACTTGGTTAATATCTGATGTAACACCTGATAATAGCCTTTCAGCGTTTCTTGTGGGGAAAAACAGACACCAATACTATTACCAGAAGCATCATCAATGGCAACATGAAGATGCGAGACAGTTTGACCAAACCACATGAATTGACTAGCATCCATCTGTATTAGTTCACACAGTATTTTTTTCTCGGACGACTAGGGTGGATAGTGTCACTATCTGCTAGAAACTCACAATAACGGGGTAAGTTTCTAGACAATTCATGTCTCACCTGTTGTGCTACTTTTTTCTGTTGTTTAAGTCGTTTTATTGTTTTACGACGAGTTTTAAGAGAAGCAATCCCATGTTTATAGAGAATGGCACGAACAGTTGTATCTGTTAAATTGATTCCATGCTCTTATTTTAACATTTTAGTAAAATAGACAATATTAGGTCTTAAATTGGTAAATGATTGATAGATCTCTACAATAAAAGTTTTGAGGGGCTCAGGTAGAGTATGTTTGGGGTGTCGCTTTTTATTTTTATGAGAAAAAGCTGATTGACCAAACTGAACATACTTGTCAAGTAGTCGGTTAATTTGTCTTAATGATAAAGTTAATTCAACACAGGCACTTTTTTTGCCATGATAAACGGCTTTGATGACGTTATATTTTTTACTTCATTGTGAATTCTATCTTTTTCACATCTTTAGTGTATCATTTTGGGACATTTTGTCATTCGATTACTTTAAGACATTATCACATTCGATTGATAGTAAAACAGGGAGTGTCATCTTTCCTGCCAGTGGTGAGAGTTCTTTGGAAGTCACCGTGACACTAAGAGATGCGTTTAATACGAGTCACGTTGTGGTGAGTGTTGGGACAGCCTTTGTGTTACTCGACTGTCACAGTTCTGGTAAAGGTATCGGTGTGGGTAAAGTTGCAGAATTACAAAACACACTTGATGTATTTCCTAACTGGGATTTTAAATATATAAATGCCGTGATGACTGATTTTGTGATGGAACAAGGCATAAAGAATAACTGGCATTACCGTAAATGGTATAGCGGTGTGATGGAACTAAGTGCTAGGAAATCGATAACCGTTGATGTGAAAAACAGATGGGGGAGTTTATTTACTTCTGGTCCCATTTCAGAAACGGATTTAACCTACCTTTTTGTCTTTAAAGAATTACTGACTGTCATTGTGACTTTATCGCCGATAACATGGGCAGGGATAGTCATGACTGGATCAGGACAAGTAGGTTCTACGTCTAAAACAGGTGTCTTTGAAGTCGTCAGAGGTTTAGAAGCAACGAATGCCACCTATGTCTTTAATTATGATGTGGTTGGCAAGTGGAAATAAAAAAATGGAGGATAAAAGATGAAAGAATTATGCTCAACATGCCAAGTGGTGTTTTCAGTTATTGGAGGCACACTTGGTTATTTTTTAGGAGGATTAGACGGCATGTTATACACATTATTAGTATTTGTGGTGATCGATTATTTAACAGGTGTTTTATGTGTGATTGCAGATAAACGTTTATCCAGTGAGGTGGGGTTTAATGGTATCGCACGTAAAATCATTATTTTTGCATTAGTGGGCATTGCCCACTTATTGGATGTGCAGATTTTAGGTCATGTAGGTGTTTTACGCGCAATGGTTATCTTCTTTTATGTGTCAAACGAGGGTATATCTATTGTTGAAAATGCCTCTCACTTAGGTTTGCTCATCCCAGAAAAATTAAAATCTATTTTACAACAATTAAAAGAAAGAGGGAATGAACATGAGTAATAGTCCATTAGTCAATTATGTCAAATTAAGCCTAAATCATAGTGGACAACGCAATCATAAAATTGATACCATCACCATTCATCATATGGCAGGTAATTTATCGGTTGAAACATGTAGGAATGTGTTTGCGCCAACCTCTCGTCAAGCAAGTAGTAACTATAGTGTAGATTCTAGTGGGCGTGGGTATGTATGTTTAGGAACACAACCGTTCGTGGTGTTCGTCAAGTGCAGCTAATGATAACCGAGCGATTACGATTGAAGTCGTCAATGATGAGTATGGTGGGAATTGGCATGTGAGCGATGTGGCACTTCAAAAGACCATTGATTTGTGTGTCGGTATTTGTCAGCGTAATGGTATTCAAGCACTGAACTATACAGGGGATACCAGCGGTAATATGACGAAGCACGAATGGTTTGCGAATACCAACTGTCTAGGGCATTATCTTGGTAGCAAGTTTCCTTATATTGCCTCTGAAGTGAATAAGCGATTAAGTGGGCAGTCATCGCCACCTGTCCAACAAACCCATACGAATCTTGATGATGTAGCACGACAAGTTATCAACGGACAGTTTGGGAATGGAAATGACAAAATACAACGAGTACGTTCAACTGGTTATGATTCTGTGCAAGTTCAAGAGCGGGTGAATGCCTTGTTAGATAAAACACCTCCATTTCAATTAGCTTTAAAATCAGTCGATGAACTGGCACAAGAAGTCTTAAACGGGAAATGGGGTAATGGTAACCGGCGCAAATCTGCGCTGATTGGTGCAGGATATAATTACGACAAAGTTCAAGCAAAAGTCAATGAGTTGGTAAGTGGAAACGTGACATCATCTTTAAAATCAATTGATGAGGTCGCAAGAGAAGTCATCAACGGTCATTGGGGTAATGGGCAAGAGAGAAAGAATCGGCTAACACAAGTAGGTTATGATTATCAAAAAGTTCAACAAAAAGTCAATGAATTATTATAGTAGAAAGCCTATCTAAGCAGAAATGCTTGGACAGGTCTTTTTTGTTATTGAGAGAGTTTTTAACAAAATATCTAATTTTATAATTTTTCAAATTATCTATCATTAGAAGTAGGTATGTTATTTTTTATCCTAATTTTGTAGTTTATTTTGTATGATGTTTCATGAAATATGATATAATATCGCCTTATAGGAGGAAAAATGAAAAATATAAAAATTTTAATTATAACAATGTTAATGATGTTCTTACCAAATTCTATTATTTTTGCAGAAGAAATTTCAACACAAATGCAAAATAACGTAGAGAATGCAGAAACATCAACAAAAGATATGACTACTGAAAGTAGTGATGTAATTATTGGTGAGGAAAGTTTAAATTTAGGTGAATTAAAGAAAGAAGATAATAAAGAAATTTCTAAAAACCCAACAATTACACAATATATTGTACATGGAGAGTTAGATTCGACTAAAACAGGAGTAGATTTTTATAAAAATGTTTCTATTTCATTGGTTGGAGATAATTTAACTGATCGCCATTTCTTAACCAAAGAAGGCTTACATTGGTCAGAAAAAACGACAGTTGAATTGATAACAGGTAAAGAGATAGGGATATTAAATGATTCTAATACATTTGGTGTTCAAAATACTCCTAATGTAGAAATAAGAGCCTATAGTAATAATAAAGGTGATTCTGGAAGAATTACTTTTGTGGGTAAAACAAAGTCGAATGAAGATTTAGATTTAATTTGGACTGTTACTGATTCAGATAAAGAAGAATGGGCTACTAATTCAGGATATGCTAACGATAATCGAATAAAGGGATTAGGATTTACTGGAGAGCAGTATATCCCTGAATCTACGGGGAATTCCATAGTTGTACTGTATAATAATGCTAGTAACTTAGGTATCCATTATAAAATTGTTAAACATGGAACTATGGAAGAAATGCCAGTTGTATTAAGTTTTATTTCTACAGATATTGATGCAGCACAGGGTGTTCAAACAGATTTAGCTAATATTACAGAAATCATTCCTAAAGAATCTAACTTAGTCAAAAAAGATGGGATTATTTACGATGCAACTTCTGGAGTTGTTGGGTTAAATGGAACGAAGGATTTACCAAAGGGTGGTTATCTAGGTGCAGGTTTTTTATCCAGTTTTGATTATATATTTTATTCGCCAGCACCAGAAAGAGTACACAATTCTTACCATTATCCAATAGCTGTTCGTTATGATATTTTTGGAAGTAGTTTACAAGCCAATCTTTTAACACGATTAAAAAATCATATTACGGTGAACTACTTTGATGAAGATGGAAAAATAATTAAGGCTAGTGAACAATTTACTGGCTATCAAGATGAGAAGTATTTTATTCAATCGTTAGTTATACCAAAGTATAAGCTAGTCAATATTAAAAAAGATGAATTTAATTTTAACTATCCTAAAATTGATTTTATATATCGCCCTATTTATACGATTAACTTAAAATTTATTGATGACTCAGGAAAAGAGGTGTCAGCAAGTAAGCAGTATTCAGCTGAGAAAGGTTATAAGTTAAGTTATACTGCACCAACGATAACAGGATATGATTTGCCGAACAAACTGGAAACAACAGTTGATAATGATATAAACTATACTTTTGTTTATAAAAAGGTAGAGAACATATCTGTTCAACTAGAACGTGTAGAAAAAATTGAACAAGAAGTAAAGACTAATGTTGTAGACAAATCACCACTAAATCAAGAAAATGAGCGAATAGATTTTAAGAAAGTAGAGACTGCTACGTGGGGAGTATCTTATCTCCCAAGTAGACCAGAAACGGTTGTCACTAGTCCGTCAGTTACAAATTATACCACTCCTATTGTTCGCCAACCTAACGAGATTACTAATAGGACAGTAATTTCGCAACAAGGGGTAACAATACCACCGACAACATTAAAACAGTTAGATCCTTTTCTTATTAATACAGGGATGACAAAAGAAGAAAAAGAAATATTTTTAAGATATATTAAGGAAGTGGCTAAACGTTCTAGGGATAAACATGGTGATGATTCAAACAAAATCAATCATGATATTGCCAATGCGATTGCTTACCAAGTATACCATAATGATTTTTTACAAAAAAATACGAATGATTTTGGGGAGAAGCCTAAAGAATTAAGTGATATGATGGAAGATTTATTTAAAGAAATTCATAGAGATTCACGATATATTATTGATTTTCCGCATTTAGCAGCTCCACTTGCAACGGCTGAAAAAAGCACTTGGTGGAAAGAGCTGGGTAAAACTATTGCGAGTTTGTCACCTTTAAATTTGTTGGGTGAAAGTCCAAAGGATATAATGTTTATGAATAATTCTATGACTGGGGATTTATTAACCAATATAGATGATAAAGACAAAAGAACAAATATAGACGCTTATATTTTTAGATACCATCCTGATTTTAAAGATTTATCTTTAGACGAACGAATCGAAAAATATTATAGTTTAGACAATCTTAATATAAAAAGAGCAGAATACTATAAACAAGCACTTGAATTAAGAGGTGGTGGAAATTCATCTTCTGATTATTCTAATTTTATCAATTGGGGTAGTGCAATTAGTTTGGCAGGTCTAGGTCTAGTTGGTCTTACCTTGTTCAGAAAGTTTAAAAGAGAATGGGAAGAATTTAATAAAGAAGAATTAGCATATCTTTATAAAAAAGTATGGAAACCAATGGTAAATGGTGCCAATGAATTATTAACGAATCCACTGGGATTTGTTGGAAACAGAGTTTTAGGGTCAATAAGTAATTTTGTAGCGAATACATTAGTTACGGGTGGACTTACTTTGAAAGTTGTAGGTAACAAAGTTATTAATGGGCTAGTTAAACCAGTTTATAAGCATGTTGTAAAACCAGTGGTTAAATTTGTTAATGAGAGCGTTGTAAAACCTGTTTACAATAATATTATTAAACCAGCGGGTAAATTAGTTAATAATTATGTTGTAAAACCATTTGTCAAGTATGTTGTTAAGCCTGTTTACAATAATATTATTAAACCAGCGGGTAAATTAGTTAATAATTATGTTGTAAAACCATTTGTCAAGTATGTTGTTAAGCCTGTTTACAATAACATTATTAAACCAGCAGGTAAATTAGTTAATAATTATATTGTAAAACCATTTATTAAGTATGTTGCATGTCCAATAAATAATTACGTGGTCAAACCAATAGTGAACCACGTTGTAAAACCTGTTTATAATAATATAATTAAGCCTATGGTCAAACCGATATATAATAAGGTAATTAAACCAGTGGGTAACTTCATTAACAAGAATATTTTACAGCCAATTGGTAATTTTTTTAAAGGGATATTCAAATAGAGATAGGAGAAAAAATGAAAAAAATTTTACTAACACTAATGATGGTAATGGTAGGTCTATTAATACTAACTACTACTGTTTTTTATAATTTAAAATCAAATTCGGTATATTATGCCAAAAATATGCCAAGAGGGGAAGGCCAAAAGCCTGAATTGGTGATGTTAATTGATAATTTAGACTGGATCTATAAACCGAATACAGAAGGTATAAAATATGATTTTGATGGGACAAGAGATATTATTAATGAGACAGGATCTAAAGGGTTCGGAAATATATATTCAGACAAGACAGAGTATGTGTATTCAAATGGAGATAGTATCGTTTATAGATTTACCAAGAATTTTGAATTAAAGCATGCAACGCGTTTAAGAAAAATGGAAACCGTTGATATCAGTTCAGTAGACAAAAATAAACTTGTAGAAGAGATAGAACAGTTTGTAAAACCAGTTATGGATGAACAAACAAAACCGATGATTAATTTACAATGGTTGTTTAACTTACTTTATCAAGATGAATTTAAATAATCGTTCAAATGGAGCTATTGTAGCGTTTAAAAAAGAAGGGGTTTTAATAATGGGAGATAAATTTTCAGGTAAATCTAGCACAATGCTGTATTTTATAAATAATTACAATGCAAAATTTGTTACGAATGATATATCGTTATATGATTCAGAGTATTTTGAAGGAGTAGGGAAATCAATATCTATTAGAAGAGTTTCTTTAGAAAAATTTAACTTAAATAATATAAAATCAAATTACCCGTTGAATACAAAATTTTATATTAATAATCAATGGGATGATAAATATAAAATATCACCAAAAGAATTTAGTCAATTATTTCGTGTTAAAATTACGCCTAAGATTAAAGTTAATGTTATTTTTTATTTAAAATATAGTAAAGATAGTGGAGGAATAGTTAGGAAATACGATTGTAAACAAATAAATCAATTATTACGTAGACAAATTATTGACTTAAAATATAGGTGTCCGTTTTTAAATTGTAAATTTTATGAAGTCACTATTAATGAAAATAACCAAGAAGATTTATTTAATGAAATGTACAACCTTGTTCAAAAAAATAAAGAGGAGTAAATAGATTATGAATATTGGTTTAATAGGTTGTGGACAACATATGTTAAATACCATGATACCTAATATTATAGGTAATAGAAATTGTACTATAATCTCTGCCTGTGATATTGATAAAACTAGATTAATAGAGATAAAGAGCCGATTAGGTAATATTAATTTATATGAGTCTGTAGAAAAAATGCTTGATAATGAAGATATAGATATAGTTGTTATTTCTGTAAATCCTGAAATGCACATGAGGTTTACAAAATTAGCATTAGATAAAGGCGTTAATGTCTATGTTGAAAAACCTATAGGACATAATTTTGAAGGTATTAAAAAGTTACATGAATTGGCTATGAAAAACTCTTTATCTGTGGAATATGGTGCAAAATGGAGATACACAGAAGCAACGAAAATAGCTAAGGAGTGGTTGAATAAAAATAAGAAAAAAATTAAGCTAATTACATTAGATGCTACATTTCCCATTGGAATAGAGAAAAATCCTTGGGGAATGTCTCCTATGATGGGCGCTATACAAGAGGTGTTTATTCATGCTATTGATTATATATTAAGTTGGATAGGATATGGGATAAAAAATATACATTTAAATATAGCTAATAATACAGATTGCACCAAGCTATAAATGTAATTATAGAATCTAATGACGGGATAGTAACATCTTTGAATTTGGTAAAAGGATTAGGCGCATATCAAAATAACGTTATACTTCATACAGAGACTGGTGAACAAATTAAATTATATAATTTGACACAATTAGAAATTACAACTAATGATAGTTGGGCAAATACACATGGGACATTTAGAGATCATCCTTCATACAATTGGGAACAGGGGAGATTGTACAGAAGTTGGGCTAGAGCGGGGATGGCGGAAGTTTGGAATTATTTAGTTGAAGATATTAAATTAGAAAGACGACTTTGCAAGGGATTAGAAAGAGCGTACATGTCCCAGAAAGTAGTTCAAGAATTATGGAAAAAGGTAGAAAATTTAAATAATGAATAAAGATAATAATTTAGATGTATTGGAACAATTGAACTATAAATACGGTGCCAATCTTAATGTAATCAATAATGCATCTCATAATAAACATTATTTTGGTTTTAGTGAATATTTTGGTAAAAATATATTTATTAAATGTTATTTTAGTAAAAAGAGATTTTTATTGGAAAAAGAAATATTACAATCCTTAAAAGATGACAATTTATTGGATTGGAGTGAAATATATGGTAGTTATTTTATAGTGTTAAATTTTATTGATATGCGTGATATGAAAGACAATGATGACATTGATGCATTTGAAGTTGGGAAACTACTTGGTAAATTTCATGAGAATGTTACCAAAGAAAATAATATTACAAACATTATAGATATTGTAGGGGACAAAACAGTATTTCAAGATTTAAGTAAGCTATTCAAAAAATTGGAAAATCATAATCAATTTATTGTTTTAAGTAAAATTTATAATGTGTTATTAGAATTTAAATCAATATATGAAAATGAGTATAACCATTTAAATAAAACGGTAATACATGGAGATTTTGGTTATCGAAATATCAAATCGTTGAATAATAAATTGACATTAATAGATTTTGAAAGAGTAAAATATGATATACCATGGTTAGATTTTATTAAAATTTTTAATAGAGAACTACCAGATGAATCTAGTCAAAAAAAGTGTATTGAGGGGTATAGGAAAGTTAAAGATTTAGAAATTCCTAGTCCGTTGTTAGTTAAAGTATTAGAATTTTATTCTGTTTTAGGAATATATAGTTATACATCTAATATTAAAGATACTAAATTTGAGCATATGGGCAATTTAATGCTAGAAAAAATACTTCAATATATTAAGTATATAAGAATTTTAAAAAGTTTAATTTTAATATTTGTTGGAGATGCACTAGGTGTGGCATGTACACATTACTCTAGAGAAGAGATTTCGAAAGTGTACGGAAAAGAAATAACAGATATAACAGAGAAAATACGATATTTTGGTAAAAAAGAACCAAAATGGAAATTAGGAGAAGTTACAGACGATAGTTATCAAGCTGTGGCTACATTAAAATGTTATGATTTTGTGGATAATCCTAAAAGGAACGATTTTTCAGAATTAATATATAATCTGGATTCTAAATATTGTAAAAATACAACGTCTTGTGGCCGATTTAAAAATTCTAAAGATATGAATTATGTTGCGTGGTTTGGAAGAGGAAACAGAGGAATAAACAGGAGTATACCACTTGGATATATGGCTTATTTATGCGATTGGAGTGATACTACTGTTATAGAAAATGTTGTTAAGAACGTTTCTTTGACCCATAATTCTTATGAAACCATATCAGCAGCTATTTTTATCGTAAGTTTGATTAAAAATTTATTGAGTATGAAAAAAGTCAATAAAATATCAGCATTCACAGACAGTTTAAATACGTTATTGAAATATGAAAAAGAAATGTCAAGATATGAATTTTCAAAAGCCTTAACATATGCTCTATATATTAAACCTGAAAAATATATTAATGAAATTTATTGTAAACCTTCTGATTGGGGATTCGAGTCAATTGAATCTGTTCCCATAATTGTTTCTGTTTTTATTAATGATAATATGTCGAAAGATACTATGTTAAACTTAATAAATTTAGGTGGGGATTCGGACTCTACAGGAGCTATTTTAGGCGCTTTAATGGGGGCAGCTAATGTTGATTTAAATTTATTTAGTAAAGAAATAAAAATAATTAGTAATAATAATGGTAATTTGATATATGATGCAAACATTCTATTTAAAGACATAATAGATAAATATGGAAAATAAGATATTGATGGAAGAAAATGTTGTTATAAAAAAATATTCTTCAAAAAAATTATATTGCTGAAAAGACAATTTTAGTACATGAAGAAATAAAAAATAAACCCCGGATAATTTCTTTTTGTGATGAGCTTTTAGAAATTGCAACTGTTAAAATTCAAGGAAAGCATCCAAATTTTTTAAAATTAGATATTATCAATAATTTTTTATCAGTGTTAACAGAATATCATTCTGTTATTGTTGATACTTTACATATGAATTTAGGAAAGTATATAGATAGAAGAATGACTTCTTTAATGATGTGTAATAGTTTTGATAAAAAATATATAGATAAAATAATTAATATAATTACTAGAGTAAATATTTTGGCTATTAGTGAAGATAATAAAAAATTATTTAAAAAAGTGTTATTACATAATGATTTAAAAATTGAAAATATTATAGTTGATGGTGAAAATGTTATTTTTTTGGATTTTGAGAATAGTTGTTATGGTCCTATAATTTTTGACGTAAATAGAATTTTATGGCGAATTTGTAAGTGTAACATATATAGTAAGTTGTGGAAAAATATTGTTAAACAATTTCACATTAAACGGACAGATATGATTATTGTTAGAGCATTTATAATATTACAATGTATAGGTGCCATAAATTATTACGAAAATTTGAATGATAATGACAGAAAAATTTATCAACGTATTTATGTAGATGCAAGATATACGTTAAAAAAAATATAGAAATATTGGAGAATCATATATGAAATATTTGATTACAGATTTAGATGGGACCTTGTTTTTTAAAAATGATACAGGAGATGTGTTACTTGAAAAATTAAAAAAAATTTCTTGTAAATATAGAATAATTTTAGCTACCGGAAGAAGTTATGATGATTTTTTAGATGTTTTCGATTTTAATAAACTGGGAGGGTATATATACGGATATGTATTTTCCAACGGTAGTCAACTGATTAGAGGGAGTTTAAAAAAGTATAATTATTTTGATAAAGCTAAACTAAAAAAATTTATAGATATATTTGTTGATAAAAATATATTTTTATTAGAGTATGAAAATCAAGGATTGTATGAAGCACACTTATTAAAGGACAGTAACTACAATAATATTATTAGACTTAGGGTAAATTCTAATTCAATAGAAATAATCAACACCTGTATTACGTTAGCTAGTAGCTTTGATTTTAGAATAATATTTTTCAGAGAAAATACTGTAGATATATATCCTCCTAAAGTAAGTAAATTGGAAACAGCATTATCTCTGATTGATGATAAATCCAGTATTATATATGCAGTAGGAGATGGTATCAATGATTTATCTTTTTTGTCTTTTGATAAAGTAGAAGGATATATAATAAATAATAAATTTATATTGTCAATAAGTAGTATTTGGGAGATTATATAAATTTATTAGGTGAGGTATATATGTGTAATGTTTGTTTTGTTTATGACGATACTAGTGATTATAAAAGCTATTCGAATATTGTATATAGAAATTTGAGTATGATAAATAGAATTAAATATATCGTACATAGATTTGAGAATATAAATTTTAAATTGTTAAGAAATAAGAACGATAGATGTGAGTTATCAAGATTAGAAAAAAATTCAAATTATATCAGATATATCCATTTTTTTTCTTATGCTGCTTTTAAGACGGACAAAGATTTTGTGGATATTATTAAATTTATTTGCAATAATCCGGGGAAGTATGTATTTTGTGCACATAATGTTCCTCTAGTATTTGTAACGGAAAATTATAGTGAGTATATAATTCTGTTAGATTTATTAAATAAAAGTGGTGTGAATATTTTTTGTCAAAGAAACTACACGGTGATAGAAAATAAAAAATTGTTCTCGAATTGTAAAGCCAAGTGCAACAGTACATGAAAAATACTAAAGTCACAGTCTATGTCTGTGTGCGACATAGTTGTTTTGTAATGGAATAGGTGTAACGGTCAAGGTATTAGCGTAGCGAGCCTTTACGGTTACACCTATTCTGTTATAGTTTATGTCGTTGCACACAAACGATTAAACATAGTATGAGGTGTATCATAGTCTAGTATACGTCTAGGTCTATTATTTAACGCATTTTGTATAGTTGTTATCATTTGAATAGGTACTAAATTAAATGATTTTCCCTTCGGTAAAAATTCTCGAATTAAACCATTGTGATTTTCATTAGTCCCTCGT
>NZ_SPPB01000048.1 GCF_004570605.1 Granulicatella sp. WM01
GTTTAAATATTTTACATATTTACGAACTCGAGTATTTTTAGTGCAAGAAAAATTATTTAAACCATCTTAATATGGGCTGAAAAGTCTATCAAATCAGTATGCTTATTGTCAAGGCACGCTCACGCTATAAACCTTGACAACTGCATACCGATTCGAAAAGAAACAATTAGCCCTATTACGAAAAAACAACTTAATATTTGCTGGAATTTTTACTTACCAACATAATTTGACGAAGAGCCTAAATAATACCGTTTTTTCTATATAAATGACCAAACGAGCCAGTGAACAAAAAGTTCACTGGCTCGTTTGGTTCTACACTCAGCTATTTAATATGGTATGTTCTTTTTTGCCATACGTTTCTATTCACATGGTATAATCTTATAAATAGCTTAACTTTATCCATAATATATTACATTAGAAACATATACTCTTCCAATGTTTACTCTTATAAATTATTCTATTTTTTCTTTGCTCACTCTTACAAATATCCATTATCTTGACGTTAAATCTACCAAGACTAGATGCTTAATGTCTTTATTCCTATAAAAATTCTCATCAGTTTTAACATAACATATTTTTCTTATTTGGTTCCATATAAAGATAGTTGTTATGATTTGGCAATTTTTGAATTTGATTATCCATACTTCAAGAGCAATCGGTTTCTTTTAATCACTAGAATACCGTTAATTTATCCACTAATTTTTCTCTATTTTGACTCACATATTATATTATTTAGCATCTAATATCGTTTCTTTAATATGAATAAGTTGAGTAATTAATGCATTATAAGAGGCATCAATCCCATGCTCCTTAGCTACTTTAGCAATATATCCATTCAAGTAGTCTACTTCTGTTAACCTATGATTTCTGACTAAATCTTGGTACATAGAAGTATAGTGTTCACCAACTTTTAGAGAAGCTTGAATAACAAAATCACTAATTTCCTGTGCATCTAAGTGAATATTTTGACTACGTGCCACTTCAACTAGTTCATGTGTAACTTGACGAGCAATTTCAACACCTGATGGGTGTGTTAAAAATCCGTTCAAATTTGTTTCTAATAATGCAGTAGTTGCATTACTACAACAATTTACTGCTGCTTTTTTCCAAATGAGTGGTCTAATATCCTCACTATATTGCGCATTTAATTTTGCTTCATTTAAAATATCAACAACTTGTTTTAATTTTTCTGTTTCTTCTGGTGTATTTGCAACATTTTGAACGGTTAAATTACCATTTCCATGTAACAACACTTTGCCTAAAGATTCAATTTGAGCTGTCCAGATAGTTGTTCCCATGACAATATTTTGATAAGGCATATATTTTGTCATCACATGTTCATGCCCTAAACCGTTTAATAGACAGATGACTAATGTTTTTTCATGCAATAAATCTTGGATTGATGATAGCACGCTATCTAATTGCATGGATTTAGTTAACATAATAACAACATCTGCTGTTTCATTTATTTCTTCTGGGTACAATAATGACGCATTGATATGATCGCTTTCTCCGTTATATGTGACAAACAATCCATTTTCACGTATTTCATCAACGTGTGGATTTTTTATATCCACCAATATAGGATTATGCCCTATTTTGTTTAACTGATAGGCAAATCGACAACCCATTGCACCACAACCAACTATTGCGAATTTCATGTATACCACCTCTTCTATTTTTTATAAAAATTTCTTATATACATTATTTTACCATAGTGTCACATATTATGATAGTTCTATTCTATAATACTCAGGTTTAATCCATTTTAGTTTATTGACGAATACATAATCATTTAAGCACGCCAATACGCATGGTACAACAACAAAAATAGTAACAGTAAAAAGAGTATTTATAAATGACCATCCTGTAATTGATAAATGTGTTAATGGACCAACTAACCCACTAAGACCAAAACCTGCACTCATTGGTGTACCTTGAATAGCAAAAATTGATGCTAAAATTCCTAGTACAGTTGCATTAATTGCAATAGGTAAAAATAGAATAGGATGAGCAATAATATTTGCCATTGAAATTTTAGGAGAACCGATAACATGAACTAAACAAATTCCACGAGAATTGACACGGCGTCCAGCAATTGCTAGGGCAAACATAGCTGCACATATTCCTAAGTTTGCAGCACCTGAACCAACACCAGTTACACTAATTGCAATACCTATTCCAACAGAAGAAATTGGAGAAACAATTAAATAGGCAAAAATAATAGATAATAAGATACACATAAGTGTTTGCTCTAATGTTAGTAAATGACTAATACCGTTTCCGATTGTTTTAGTAATATATACAAAATATGGTAACAATAAACGTCCAATTCCTCCAGCTATAACAACACTAATTGGTGATGTCATTAAAATGGCATATCCTTTAACGTATGGACGTATCACTAATAAGCATCCCATGGCTAAACCAGCAGTAACACTCATCGTAATAATATCTCCCGTTCCTTTTAAGAGAAATGTATTATTTTCTGCAATTTGAATTGCTCCACCTGCTAACATAGTTGCAATACCAACAGATGCTGATTCTATCGCGTTTGCTTTAAAGAAATATGCAACACTTACTCCAATAGCTAATCCTAATAAAGAACTTGTCATACTTAATAATTGCATCACACTTGTTAAAGGAGAATAGATTTGGCTTAATGCCTTCACTAATTCTCCCAAAAGAGCCATAGGAATTAAGGCAATAACAACTCCCATGGCTGAACCATTCAATGTATTCATCACAAATTTTTTCATCGTTCACACTCTCCTTATATATTTTTTACTTTTTCAGAGATATGACGATATTTTGGTGTGCTAGATTGTTTATATAACACTAAAGTATGCCCTATAATTTGAACAACAATAATGTGTAGTTGCTGAGTCAAAATACTTGCCACATGCTCTGTATCTTCCATTGTATTTTGTAATAAGGTAATTTTAATAAGTTCTCGTTTTTCTAATGCTTGATTAATTTGTACAAGCATCTCCTCGTTCACTCCACCTTTACCGATTTGGAAAATTGGTTTAAGATGATGTGCTTCTTTCTTTAAAAATTTAATTTGTTTTGTACTTAACATTAAATAATCGCCTCTCTAATTGTAATATCTACTCCTTTTGGAGCATAAGCTGCCACTTTTCCTGCATGATGCACAGTAATCCAGCCTAATCCTGAAAAGACAATATCTACTCCACCATCAACTTTAAATTCTACTCTCGATAATGCAATATCATCTTGTGTTGTAGGGGATAATAAATCTCCTCTATGTTTATCAAAAAAGGCATTGGCATTACTTAATTTTGTTCTATGTAATAATAATTCTTTATTAAAATAACATGTTATTGCATTTTTTTCTCCTGCCAAATAATCAAATCGTCCTAATCCTGCTAAAAAAATTGTCTGTTCGGCATGTAATTGGAATGTAACAGGTTTTAACTCTTTTTGTGGCGAAACAAGTTTTAATGCTTTCTCATCTAAAAAATGTGCCATTTGATGACGATGAATAATTCCCGGGGTATCAATCAAAGAAGCCCCGTTATCAAAAGGAATATGAATATTGTCTAAAGTTGTTCCTGGAAATTGAGATGTGGTAATCACGTCTTGTTTTCCACCAAGGCTCGCAATAATACTATTAATTAATGTTGATTTCCCAACATTTGTAACACCTACAACATAAGCATCACATTCTTGGCGGTAAACATCAATTTTTTCTAACAGTTCGTCAATAGATTGTTTTTTCTTTCCACTTACCATAATAATATCTATTGGCTTAATGCCATAAGAACTTAATTGTCTTTGCAGCCAATAACGTATACGTTTTAAATTTACTGATTTAGGCAATAAATCAATTTTATTCGCAACGATTAAAATAGGATTATTGCCCACAAAACGTGGTAATCCTGAAATCATTGATCCATACACATCAAAAATATCTATGACATTAACAACTAATGCTTTTGTTTGTCCAATATCATGTAACATAGCTAAAAATTGACTATCTGAAATAGACACTTTTTCTAGTTGATTATAATGTCTTAGTTTAAAACAACGCTGACAATATAATTGATTTGATGCTACACCTTTTTCATACGCACTTTTTGGTGTATACCCCTTTTCCTTAGGATCTTCTGTTTGAATGGCTAATCCACATCCGATACAATGCAATACTTCTTCTGTCAATCTTTATTTCTCCTCTTCATTATTTTTATCTTGAGCCTTGTCAATATTACTTTCATCAATTAAAAAATGGGGACGTTTTTTCACCTCATAATAGATTTTACCAATATATTCGCCTAATACACCAATAGAGAGTAGCTGTATCCCGCCAATAACTAAAATCGAAGAAATTGTTGTAAAATATCCTCCTACGGACACACCATGTAGCAAAATTTCAAAAAAAGTCCATAAAATATAAATAAATGAGACACTAATGCACATTAATCCTAACTGAAAACAAATTCGCAATGGTTTATCATTAAAGGATAAAATTCCTTGAATACCATAATTGAGTAACTTTTTCAATGACCATTTTGTTTCTCCTGCCACACGTTCTTGGTTTTCATAATCTACAATTTTTTGCTTAAATCCAATCCAAGAAAATAAACCTTTAGAAAAACGATTATATTCTGGTAAAGCCAAAATTGCTTGAATTGCTTTTCTGCTCAACAATCGAAAATCCCCTACGCCATCTTGCATTTTAACATCAGTTAATTTATTGACTACTTTATAGTATTGTCTTGCTAAAAATGTTTTATGTGCTTTATCACCTGTACGTGTTCGTCTTGCAATAACTTGGTCATACCCTTGCTTGTAATACGTTATCATTTGTTCAAATAATTGTGGTGGATGCTGTAAGTCCGCATCCATAATAATAACTGCTTCTCCTGTTACATAAGATAGACCTGCCAGCATTGAACTTTCTTTCCCAAAATTCCGGCTAAATATAATGTATTTAACATGGCAATCTTCATGTGCTAATGTTTTTAATATTTCTGCAGTTTTATCTTTACTTCCATCATCAATAAATAATAATTCGTATGTGCAATGTTTTGGAATATTTTTAATAATTTCTTGATACGTTGTTTTCAGTACTTTCTCCTCGTTGTAACAAGGAATGAGTACAGATAAATGCATACAATCACCTACCTTTTTGCTAATTCTGTAATATAATCAAAAAATTCATCACGCTCAACATGGTATACTAAATGAACTGGTCTACCATTTTCCACTTTAACGGTTCTTCCTTGACTTGCTCCCTGTGTTATAACATCACAATATACCACTTCACGTTTCACTAAATTTTCTTTACCAAATGAGGCCGTTGTTAAAACGTCCCATAAAAAATATGTTGAATTTGTGACAAAATGAGATAATGGTGGAACTAATGCATAACTTTGCCCCAAAAAGTCTACACCTTCATAACAACGTTGTTTTGCCCACATATCACGAACGTCTAAAGTCAATGGTACTTTATTGGTACTTTCTAGTGCAACTAATTCAATAGAAATAGAAGATTCCCATACACGTTTAGCTGCAAAAGGATCCCAAAATACATTCCATTCTGCCGTACCGTCATGCTCCGGTTCTTCAATATTCCCATGCTCTAAGAAAGTCCCTCCCATCCAATAAAGTTTGTTAATTTTTGTTTCAATTGACTGATCTAATTCTAATGCTCTAGCCAAATCTGTTAATGGCCCTACAAAAATTAAATCTATTGGATCGTTTTGTTGATGTAGCACATGCACTAAATCTTCATGCGCTTTATAAGGGGAGTCTTGTACATGAATAGGCTTTATTTCATTTAAAATAGGTAAAGCGTCTACCATAAAGGCATGCATGCGCCATTCTTTAGGAAATGGGTGTACCGCTCTTGAATCCGAAGAGGCTACACGTATATGTTGATCTTTTTTACTCCCAAATTTTTGAATAATCTTTTTACTTGCTTCAACAGCTGGCTGTAAATAGCAATCTGCTTCGATAACTCCTACACCAACTACTTCAACATCTTCCATTTTCAATAATAAGTATAATGAAATTAAATCATCTACTCCACCGTCATGGTTTAAATACACTTTTCTTGTCATACATTCTCCTAAATTACTACTTTTAATATGCTTACTTTTTAAATATAAAGTACTATATTCATTATACACATCTCTTATGAGATTAGCAAAAAAAACTAGAAAATTCTTTACGATACTTATAAAAAATTGTTTCTCACACATGGATTCCTTAATTTATACGAATAATATATTTTACTAATATATGATAACTTTAATATTATTGTCTTTTTTGCTTAATTAATTTTAATAAGATAAAAAAATATCTCATATATAGTTCATTAAACCTCGTACTAAAATACATCAATTGTAACTTAATGACATGAACCTAAGCATACTCCTACACCTAATCAGTTATTGTTACATTAAATACCTACGCATAAAATCATTTAATCTTTTATTTTATTGAGCTAATTATCTCCCCTAAATAAACTGTATGTACAATAAATCGTGCTAGCGAACAAAAAGTTCGCCAACACGATTATTTTTCTTATGAAAAAATGACCAGTTATCACTATTTTTATATAACCAAGTGACATAGCCACATCATGTTAAAGAACATGCTTTTGGATTAGACACTTATATACCTTAATTTAAAACCATTCTAAAAATTTAGTTTTATTTACTATTTTCTAACTATTGACATAATATATATCATATTTAGTTAAAATGTACCGTGGCTTGATACTGATAAG
Organism: Granulicatella sp. WM01; assembly: GCF_004570605.1. Classification (GTDB taxonomy): domain Bacteria; phylum Bacillota; class Bacilli; order Lactobacillales; family Aerococcaceae; genus WM01. The sequence goes on from NZ_SPPB01000048.1 coordinate 6,758, forward strand.
TATTATTCATGATTTTAACAATTAATCTCTCCAAAATATTAGAGCTATATTTTATATTTTATCAATATAAATTGCAGTATATCTATTATTGTGTTTTAACAACTAACAATTTTAAGCGGTTATATCAGCATATTAGAAATTTATTCATAAGTCCAACTTCTTCAGTACACAACTATTTTGTTTTCAATAAATATTGAAAAGCTCGACTTAACGCACTTGCTGTGTCTGTAAATGTTTCTTTTTCTAATAACGGTAATACTTTTTGAATTTCTTTGACAGAGTATCCTAAACCTAATAAAGCTTGTTTTACTTCTTCATCTACTGATGTATAGGTGGCTTCTTTAGGAGAGTGTGCATACGTTACATCTAATTTTCCTTTTAAATCCAAAATAAGTTGACCAGCAGTTTTTTTTCCTACACCCGGAAATTTTGTCAAGTAGTTGACATTATCATTTTCTATAGCTTGAATTAACCCTTGATGATCTTGACTAGCTAAAATGGATAATGCACTTTTAGGTCCAATCCCAGAAACACTAATTAATTTTAGAAACAATTGCTTTTCCTCTGATGATTTAAAGCCATATAGGGTAATTGATTCTTCACGGACAGCATCGTAACAAAATAATTTAATTGTTTGTTGGATTTGTTGTGTATAGGAGAATGGATTTGCTACATAAATTAAATAGCCAATGCCATTTGTTTCAACAACAATATATGTTGGTTGAATTTCTACAAGTAATCCGACAATATATTCATACATAACTTTTTTCCTTATCTTACAATCTTAGTTGGATCCATATAATATAAAATTAATTCAGCACAATCGGAAATTAAACATAAACGATTATTTCTAATCAGTTCATCATCCACAAATACCATATTTTCTGCAAAGAAAGCATTAATTAATGGAGCTAAAGTTGCAAATGTTTGATATTCCACACATTCAATAGTATCCAATGCTTGATTTAGCGCTAATTCACTGTTCGTTTGTGCTAACTTTTCATCAAAATCTTTAATCTCAAATGCCATATCAAGAGACTTGTCATATAAATTAATGACTCGGCTAAGTGCTTCAATGGTTTCTTTGAATGTATTATCTTTGGCATGTAATTGTAATTCACGTGCATTTTCCATGATAAACGGAATTGAAAAAACATCAATCTCTAAAACTGCTTGAATGAGATCATGACGAATATTTTCTGATTGCAACAACTGGCGAACACGTGCATCCATAAATGTATGAAGATGTGTTAGTATTTCTTGTTGCTCATCATAAGGAACTTGATACACATCATTTAATAATAAACTAAACAATTCATCAATATCAAATGCCCACTGATTTGCCTCCAATAATCTCACAATACCAATTGCTGTACGTCTTAAGGCATACGGATCATTCGAACCACTTGGAATAACATTAATCTTAAAGAAACTAATTAATGTATCAATTTTATCAGCTAAAGCTAAAATTGATCCTGTTAAACTATTTGGCAATTCACTCGTACTAGACAAAGGCATATAATGTTCTTTAATAGCTCTAGCAATATCAGCATTAATTCCTTTTTTCAACGCATATTTCTCGCCAATAATTCCTTGCAATTCAGGAAACTCTCCAACCATGTTTGTCACCAAATCAAATTTATATATTTCACTAGCTTGATAGGCTTGGCTTACATCTTCATTTAACACTTCACCCAAAATGTTAACAATTTTACCAACATTTGCCATTTTATCAGCAATAGATCCAATATTAACGTGAAAATTAACATGATTTAATTTAGCAACTAATTCCTCAATAGTCAATTTTTCATCTTCTTTTGTAAAGAATAGTGCATCTTCTAAACGTGCAACTAACACTTTTTCATTGCCTTTAATCACATTGTCAATAAATTGACTATTCCCATTACGCACAGAAATAAAATATGGCAACAATTTGTGAGTTGAGTCTTTAACATAGAAATAGCGTTGATGTTCTTTCATAGTCGTCACTAAAACTTCGTCTGGAACAACTAAATACTTTTCATCAAACTGACCAAAGAAAGCAGTTGGATACTCAACAATGCTAACAACTTCTTCTAATAATTCTTCATCAATATCAACAATCCATTGATTTTCTTTAGCTAATGCTTGAATTTGAGATACAATAAGTTTTTTACGCACATCTTGGTCAACAAGAACATGTTCTTGTTCTAATGCACTAACATAATCTTCAGGAGCATTAATGAGAACATCTTGACCTAAAAAACGATGCCCTTTTGATAAACGTCCAGTTGTAACATTTAAAATGTCAAATGGAATAACATCTTTAGCGTATAAAGCAACAATCCAATGAATTGGTCTAATATACTGTAGAGAATGATTACTCCACGTCATAGATACAGGAAACGTCATCTCTAAAATGACTTGCTTTAATTGAGGTAAAATACTTTTTGTTGTTTGACCAACATTATGTTTTTTAACATGAGCGTATTCTTCTCCTTTAATAGTTTCCCAATATACATCTTCAAGGCTTAAGCCTTTCCCACGCACAAAACCTTCAATTGCTTTTGTCCAATTCCCTTGCTCATCTAGTGCAATTTTTTTAGACGGTCCTTTGAAAATCTCTATTTGTTCTTCTTGTGTATCACTAACTTGTTTAACATGAACTGCTAAACGTCTAGGTGTGGAATAAGCAAAAACATCTTCGAATGAAATCCGATTGTCACGCAAAAATTGGCTTACTCTTTCTTTTAACTGGTTACTGCTAGAACGGACATATTTTGCTGGAATTTCTTCTAATCCAATCTCTAATAAAAGATCTTTCCCCATTTTCCTATTCAGCCTCCTTTAATAACTCTTCTGCTTCTTGTCTACTCAATAAAGGGTATCCTAACTCTCGACGTGCTTGAACAAAGGCTTTAGCTACACTTCTAGCTAGATGACGTATTCTTGCTAAATACCCTGCTCTATCTGTCACAGAAATAACACCTCTAGCGTCCATTAAATTAAATGTATGACTACACTTCAAGACATAATCATACGCTGGATGAACTAAATGTTTTTCCATTTGTTGTGTTGCTTCTTGTTCATAATAGTCAAATAATGTTTTTAGCATATCTGCATTACTTGTTTCAAAAGCGTAAGTAGAATGTTCAAATTCTGGCTGAATAAAAATTTCACCGTATTTTACCGTATCTGTCCATTGTAAATCGTAAACACTATTTACATTTTGGATATACGATGCTAATCTCTCTAAACCATACGTTAATTCAGCAGTAACTGGTTTACACTCTAGCCCACCGACTTGTTGAAAATATGTAAATTGAGTCACTTCCATACCATCAAGCCACACTTCCCAACCTAGTCCTGCACACCCTAAAGATGGATTTTCCCAGTTATCTTCAACAAATCGAATATCATGTTCTAAAGGATTAATACCTAAGGCACGTAAACTTTCTAAATATAATTCCTGGATATTATCCGGTGATGGTTTCATCACGACTTGGAACTGATGATGTTGAAATAAACGATTAGGATTATCTCCGTATCTTCCATCAGCCGGACGACGACTAGGCTCGACATAAGCGGCATTCCAAGGTTCTGGTCCAATTGCTCTTAAAAAAGTATATGGACTCATTGTACCAGCACCTTTTTCAGTATCATAGGCTTGCATTAATAAACACCCTTGATTTGACCAGTAATTTTGTAATGTTAAAATAATATCTTGAACAGTTAATCCTTTTGTCATATACTAACTTCCTTTTCTCATATTATACTAAAATTAGTCTTTTTCATTTTACCATAATTTGTGTGATATCTCTATTCTTTTGTGATACATACAAATAAAATAACAATCTATCCAGTATAAAACACATCATGACCCTACTAAAAAGGAGTCATGATGTACAATTATCTAATATCTTTCACTATTGTCTGACTAGGTATCATTCGTTACAATGGATATTGGTCAAAAATAGGCTATGTAATACTAAAATTAAACTACTTATTATTTTTACCATTTTTCATATTTCAATACACCGTTACTAAAGTAGGCACACCTATTGGCAGTCAGAACACATGATGAACAATTTTTATTTGTTTGATTCACGTAGTGAAAGACAAATTATCAAAGTAAAAATTGTGATAACCTATGTCAAATAGCACGCTTAAATCTGCTCGTTTAAACTGCTTTCCTACATCATCATATCAAAAGTTTGAAAAATGAATATTTTTTAACTGTTTTATTTTTGATACCCATAACTTTTAAATAACTTTTCCAAATCATCTGATGAATCTGGTATATCTGGAAAACTTAATTGACCTTTAGAATAAATCATTAATGTAGGTACTCCTGAAACGTTATGTTTCTTTAAAAAATCTTGTAATGATTTATCCTTTTCATAATTGCTCGTATCTAAATAATAAATAGGAACATGATATTTAGCTGATACTTCGTTCAATATAGGAACAAACTGTACACAATACGGACATGTTTCTCTACCTATATACAGCACAATATCTTTTGAACCCAAAAATTTTTCTTCAGACTCCCCTGCATCAATTTTGATAAACGATTTAACGTGTTGTTGATATTCCGATTGAGGAGATAATTTAAAAAAAATAAATATTATCCCTAGTAACAATACCAAACTACTTATCATACTAATAATTCATTTTTTGTGTTTCATCATATACTTTCCCCTTTTCTAATCGTAATACTCTATGGCATCTTTTAGCCACTTCATCATCATGTGTTACAATCAATATAGTCATCTGTTTTTCTTGATTAAGGAAAACTAATAAATCCATAATTGCTCTACTTGTTACCTCATCTAAATTGCCTGTTGGTTCATCTGCTAATAAAATATTTGGTGAAAAAACAATTCCTCTAGCAATCGCCACACGTTGTTGCTCACCACCAGATAATCTATGGACAGGAGTTTTTTCTCTTCCTTTTAATCCTACTAAAGCAATTGCTTCTTCAGCTAACTGCTTTCTTTTATTTCTTCCAATTCCTCTATATCCTAAAGGCAGTTCCACATTTTGAATAACATTTAAATCCGGGATAAGCTGATATTGTTGAAAAATATTCCCTATCATCTCTAATCTTGCTTTGAAATATGCTTTATCATGAAATTGAGTTACGCATTGTCCATTAAACAAATAGTCACCTTGAAAAGATCTATCTAAAAAAGACAAAATATTTAATAATGTTGTCTTACCAGCACCAGACTTTCCAACGATAGATACTATTTCTCCCCTTTTTATTGTTAAGGATAAATTATCAAGTATTGTTAATTCAACTTGCCCATCTCTAATTTTTTTATACACATTACTCAGATGAATAACATTTTCCATACTGTTTCTACCTTTCCATTGCTGATGTCCATTTATTTTCATAACTTATCAATGTTGTAATAACTATGGATAAGACAAATAAAATACTAAATAATGTTAAAACTGATTCTATATGTGGTGTAATCATATAATAAATTGAAGAAACCTTAGGCTCAATCCATGCGCTAATACACATACTAAGACATAGAGCAACTAATTGTACACATAAAACTTCTCCAAAAATCTGACACTTCAACCTAGAATGTGATGCACCAAAAATATATTGAATACGCATATTTTGTTTTCTTCTAGTCATAAAAACAATAAGTGTAGCACTAAACCCAAACATAATAATGATTAAAGCAATGACAGATACCCAACCAAACAAACGCACAAAAGCAGCTAGCTGATTACTTCCTTTTTGAAACTCTGCTAATAATTGTGTTGGATAAACTGGAGAGTCAACTACTAGCTGATTTATATATGGCACAATACTTTCAAAATTTTGTGTATTCGGTATTTTTAAAAATAAAAAGGTATTTTGTTCGAGAGAGTTTGGATGGCTAAGATAAAAAACAGCCTTATCAATAATAATATCATTTTCTTCAAAAACATTCGTTGCAATACGTTCTCGTTTTTTTTGTTGTGACGTTAATTTCTCAATACTATACGCTTTACTTTTGATAGTGATATGATTGTTTAAAATCTTAATATCTTCTCCTAAAATATTAGACACATCTTGTAACTGATCTATCATTGCTTCAGTTGCGTAATATGTATTGATTTTTGGATAAATATTAAAATAGGTTTCAAAAAAAGATGGTGTAACTTCCACAAATTGAATTATCTTTATCTCACCATTTACATTTTGATAATTAATATAACTCACTTTTCCAAAAATAACTTGATTACGTTTGATTACCTCATCATCTGTTTTTAATTTTCCACCCGGTAAAAATAGCTGTTGATTGGTTAAAGTCAACAGTTTTTTATCTTCTTCTTGAGTATAAACACTCACTCGTTCTAAATAAGATTTTTGTTCATCTAATCCAATCAAACACATTGTCAAACATAAAACAAGTTCACATAGTAGAAGTAAATAAAAGAGCACATTTTTTCTAATGTTTAATTGAATATGAAATAAATCATACATGTTCACTACCTCCACATATCATTATATGATATACAAACTTGTTTTAAAGATAAGCATATAGAACACAATAAACTTACCATGATAACAAATAATAATTCATTCAAATAAATAGAATACGTTAATTGAAAATAGAAAAAATTAGGTACAAAAGGTAACAAAATAAAATACACCACAACACTAATATGAAAAGCAATGATAGTTGTAATCACATATTCAAGACATATGCGTTTCATAAATTGTAGTTTTGTTTCTCCAAATAACCACTTAATCTGTCTACTTGGCTTTTCTTTCTGTAAATTTGTTTTAAAGATTAAAAAAATATTCAAACTTGCTATAACAATAAATAATAAAGAAAACGCCATTAAAAAAATTAAAAAATGTTGTAGACTGATAATTTCATTTTTAAAAATATCAGATAATGTTTCATAAGGTATTTGTGCTATTGAATCGTCTAATTGATTTCTATCCTTAGAAAATAATGTTAATGTACATGTTTGTTTCCATTGTGGAACTTGTAAGAATACCCCTTTATTTAAAACAATCGCTTTATGCTTATGCCATGGATTTGACGTTATGCCTAAAATCATGTATGTTTTTTGATTAAATTCTACTGTATCTCCAACTTTTTTATTCAATTCCCTTGCCAAATCAAGTGATAAAATCATTTGATTTGGCTGACTAATAAAAAGTTGCCACTCATCATTTTTTAAAGATGTCAAGTCATAAAATTGATTATACTGCTTATCTACCACTAGAATAGATACTAAATGAGATACTTTATCTACAAGAAGATAATCTTCTGCTTCTTTAACCCACGTATGAGGTGTAGATACTGATTTTTGCTCTGGAACAGATACCACAACATATTCATTTGTTAACTGTTGATTAAAATAGGCAAGATGTCTATTTGTTTCATCTACTTTACTTAAAAACATCATGACAAAATAAAGGGCAATAGCTATAGAAAATAATTCTAAAATGATAATTTGAGGGTGCTTTAATTTTTCTTGTACACGAACTCGGTAGCCGTAAATCTGTGTCATTTTCGTATAACCTCATAAAGTTTTTGATCATTTGGCATTAATAAAAATAGGTGATTATCCTGTCCTGAAACGACAGATTCAATATCACTGTTTGAAAACATAGCTATAGAATCAATATAATTAAACTGCTTATCGTATCGATCAATACTTGACCAACCAGCCGTATACACATACAGAAATTCATTAGTATAAATAAAATCTCCTGGATAACTTTTACTAATTAATTCTCCTTTTTTTACTAACTGAGATTGACTTAGTAAAAACAAACTATTTTGTCCACCTTGAAACCCAGTTTTTTCATTAGTTTTATAGGGTTCCAACGAATTTATCGCATACAGTTGTTCTTTAGCTGCATAAATAAATCCTACAAATGCACTATCCAATTGTTTAATTTGTTTTTCCAACATATTCACTTCAATTATTTTAGCATCGTTAGACCAAGGTGTATTTAACGTGATATAAACCAAATCATTTAATACTTCCAAATCAATATAGCGTGAACCTGATTCTTTTTGAGGTAAAACAATACTGTGTAAAACTTTTGAAAAATCATGAGATAATACCACTAGAGTATTTGTCTGTTTATTTATCACATATAAAGCTGTGTCCGTTTTGTATAATAAGCTAGGTGCTGACAATTCAGGTATTTGAATACGTTTAACCAGTTTAAACTGTCTATCGTAACAATTAATTGATGCATTTTCTACATCTGAAACGTATAAATACTCACTATCAGATGCCAAGCCTGCTGCTTTTTTTATTTGTAAATCTGGTATATTAATTTCTTTATATGTGTAGTCAGAATTTTTTATTCGTTTAGTGGAATACAGAGCCGAATGTTCAACATCTTCCTCAATTTCATTTTGACTTGTATGTGTTGAACTACAAGCACATAAATGAATAAATACTAGCAAACAAACCGTTAACATAATTATTTTTTTCATACAAATCTCCATTTTCTAAAATTTAACAGAATAAAATAAAAATCAGCCGATGTAACACTGTTAACTATCTATTTAAAATGACTTAGCAACTACATTTTAAATGAACTCTATCTGTCTTATAAGACCAATATGTTGAATTATCATCTCTAACACATAAACTTTTTCTATACTGTTCTTGAACTAATGCACGCAAATCCCAAATTCCACAATGTTCATTCCGACAAACTGGCGTAGACGTAGCATAAATATAAGATACTCCACATCCAGCAGCACTAACCTGTTGACTATCAAAAGATACTAAACTAATCATTAGAATAGCTATTAATCCAATTTTTTTCATATCAAATTCCATCTTATTATCAGCTAATTTTTATTCTACCCTTTATCCATATAATAACACATATACATAAAGAGTGTAAACACTTTCTTTGTTAGTTTTATGCAAATTTAATCATTAATATAATAAAGCAGTGTAACATAATAAACTACATTATCATCTTTAAACGTTAGTATTAATATTTCAATTCTAAACATAATACGCTCAATACATCATGCCAAATAATATAAAACTACTTAAAAATTTAAAATCTCTTTGCTTTAAGGTTACTAATTTCCTAATGGAATAGTGATAGCACTTTTTATTCCTTTCTGCATTCGCACCATACTAACGTATTTTTGCATGTGCATGATTACTCTACATATCTCTAAACTTTTTATATTTTGCTTAAAAACATCTCTATACTAAGTAGAATTGAAACATGTTAGTGAAAATCAACTTTTGTTTCACTTAGTTATATAAAACAATCGTGTTAGCAAACTATTTTGGTTCTATAATAAATAGGGTTGATGAAAAAAGTTCATTAACCCTATTTTTAGATATTAAAGTAAAAAAAGTGTACAAAAAAGTAGATAACCAGTATTCTATAAGTACCTAATCAAAAGAAAGAGGTTATCTACATGTCATATTATACACAAATTTTACTACAATTAAAAGACACACATATTACTTTTTTA
>NZ_SPPB01000049.1 GCF_004570605.1 Granulicatella sp. WM01
TAAAAAAGTGATATGTGTGTCTTTTAATTGTAGTAAAATTTGTGTATAATATGACATGTAGATAACCTCTTTCTTTTGATTAGGTACTTATAGAATACTGGTTATCTACTTTTTTGTACACTTTTTTTACTTTAATATCTAAAAATAGGGTTAATGAACTTTTTTCATCAACCCTATTTATTATAGAACCTAAAGAATTCACCTAAATTCCACAACTCCCTTTTGAACCTACTATTTCAGCTTTTTAGTATCAAAATAGTATCATTTAGAGAAATTCACTACATCAAAATCGTTTAAACTCACTGTTTTCAACAGTTTTATAGCAGCAACATATTCGCTTCTGTTATTCCCACTCTATCGTAGCCGGTGGTTTGCTTGTGATGTCGTACACCACACGGTTAACGTGGGCAACTTCGTTAACAATGCGAGCACTGATAACTTGAAGCACTTCCCAAGGAAGACGAGCAAAGTCACTAGTCATACCGTCGATACTTGTGACCGCACGGATACCAATTGTATAATCATACGTTCTTCCATCTCCCATAACACCTACGCTGCGAATACCTGGTAAAACGGTAAAATATTGCCATACGTCACGTTCTAACCCATGATTTGCAATCTCTTCACGTAAAATCGCATCACTCTCACGAACGATTTCTAATTTTTCCTCAGTAATTTCACCTAGAACACGGATACCTAGCCCAGGCCCTGGGAACGGCTGACGCCAAACTAAACTATCAGGCATGCCTAGGGCTGTTCCTAAAGCACGGACTTCGTCTTTAAATAGCGTATTTAATGGCTCAATTAGTTCAAACTGTAAATCTTCAGGTAGTCCACCTACATTATGGTGCGATTTAATTGTTTGAGCTGTTTTCGTCCCTGATTCAATGATGTCTGTATAAAGAGTACCTTGTGCTAAGAAATCAACACCCTTTAATTTGGCAGCTTCATCATCAAAAACGTATACAAACTCATTTCCAATGATTTTTCGTTTTTCTTCAGGGTCGCTTACACCTTTTAATTTATCTAAAAATCTCTCTTTAGCATTGACACGGATAATATGTAATCCAAATTTTCCACCAAGGCTCTCCATCACTTGATCGCCTTCGCCTTTTCTTAATAGTCCGTGATCAACAAAAATACATGTTAACTGGTCGCCAATAGCTTTTTGTAGGAGAACACCCACAACACTTGAGTCGACTCCACCTGACAATCCCAACAATACCTTACGATTGCCGACACGCTCACGAATTTTTTGGATTTCCATATCAATGAAATTTTGCATTGACCAATTTGCTTCTGCTTGACAAATAGTAAATACAAAATTACGTAACATGTCATTCCCATGTACACTATGTCGCACTTCTGGATGGAACTGCACCCCAAAAATACGACGTTCAGGGTGTTCAAAAGCTGCAAATGGACAATTTGGATTTTCAGCTGTGACCACAAATCCCTCTGGAATTTGTGTAATACGATCACCATGGCTCATCAGCACTTCCTCTTGTGCAGACAAATTAGCAAACAATCCATTATTTGTATTATAAACATCTACACTTGCAACACCATATTCTCTATGTGTTGTTGCTGGTTCAACCTTACCACCTAATACATGCGTCGTTAATTGCATACCATAGCACACACCTAAAATTGGCACACCCATATCAAATACGGCAGGATCTACACGAAACGATCCTTCTTCATACACACTGTGAGGACCTCCAGAAAAAATAATACCTTTCACATTTCCCATAGCCTTTAGTTCTTGAGCCGTTGTATCATTTGGCAACAGTTCACTAAAAACACCAAATTCACGAATACGTCGTGTAATTAATTGATTGTATTGTGATCCAAAATCCAATACGACAATTTTATCAAAATCTTGTACTTGTGACATAATGTCCTCCTTTTATTTACTTCCTGTTCTATTATATCAGAATTTTTTCAATAAAACATAGTCAATTATATGATTTTTTGTTTTATGCAAAATAAAGTCTGCTCTATACTTCGTCGGCAAAATATATTCTTCTAAATTTTTCAAATTGGTGTCTTTCCAAACCTGTTTTGCCATTGCAATAGCTTCTGCCCTATCGCCTATGGCGAATGTATAGTAAAAATTTTTAGGATCATTTTTGGCTAAATCCATTAATAAATTGAACCGCTCTAAAAACCATTGCTCAATATCAAGCGGATCAGCGTCCACATAAATAGACCAATCAAAAAAGTCACTAACATAAATCTCACGATTAGGTGGTAGTTGTAATACATTAATTCCTTCCACAATTAAAATATCTGGCTGATTGATTGTTTGATACGTATCCGGTACAATGTCATAAATATCATGCGAATACACTGGAATATCAACAGTATCTTGTCGTGTTTTAACTGCCCATAAAAAGTTAACTAAGCGTTCCATATCATAACTTTCAGGAAATCCTTTTCTGTCTAAAAGCCCTCTTTCACTTAATATCTGATTAGGGAATAAAAAACCATCTGTCGTCATCAAGACGATATGCTTATCAGGATAAACTTGCTGTAAAATCGTTTGTAACAAACGTGCCGTTGTGCTCTTTCCTACTGACACACTTCCTGATATACCAATAATAAAAGGAACTGTTCTCATCTCCTGATGAAGAAATAACTGCTGCTTTTTATGCCTAATGCGATGATGTTTCCAATAGAAATCAAATAAGCTAATCATTGGAGCATAGATTTCCTTAACGTCTTGCATTGATATTCTATCATTCAATGATGTTAACTTTTCAAGTACATGACTATCTAAATTAATATCATAATCTAAATGCAACGCTTTCCATTCTTGTCTATCAATCTTATCGTAATTTTCAATCATATTTAACCTCTTATTTCTCTAATAGAACAGATTATTTATTTAATAGTATCATTTCAAAAGACAGTTTATCAACCATTTCGCTAAATCTCCATGGATTTTTTACGATTATCCTTTAAATTTTATTTAAAAAACTATGCAGAACATCTGCTTATAAGGTACAATAAGGAAAACAGAAAGGAGTTTTCTATGCTAGGAATTGCACGTGCACACACAAATATTGCACTTATTAAATACTGGGGAAAGAAAGATAAAGACTTGTTTTTACCAATGACAAGTTCACTTTCGCTAACTTTAGATGCCTTTTACACCGATACTAAAGTTCAATTTGATCCTTCTTTACAGCAAGATGAGTTTTATTTGAATCTCATTCCACAAGAGGCTACACCAATTACACGTTTCTTAAATCTATTTAGACAATACATGGACAAAACTTACTATGCCCGTGTAGAAAGTTTGAATTTTGTTCCAACCGGAGCTGGATTAGCCAGTTCTGCTTCAGCATTTGCTGCACTTGCAGGTGCAATCAATGTAGCTAGTCAACTACATTTTGATGCTGAAACCTTATCTACTTTTGCCAGACAAGGTAGTGGTTCAGCCACACGCAGTATTTATGGTGGATTTGTAGAGTGGGAAAAAGGCACATCATCACAAACTTCTCTTGCCAAACATATTGACAATGCTGAATGGGATATTGGTATGATTATTATTGTAGTAAATACAAAAGAAAAAACCATTTCCAGCCGTTCAGGAATGGAACATACCGTAAAAACTTCTCCTTTTTATCCTGCATGGGTAGAAAGCTCCAAACAAGATTTAATCGCCATAAAAAAAGCCATTCACACTAAAAATTTTCAAACTGTCGGCGAAATTATGGAATGGAATAGCATGAAAATGCATGCAACTATGCTAGGTGCTAATCCCCCTTTCTCCTATTTTGAACCAGAAAGTATCTTGGCACATCAACAAGTTTATCGCCTACGTCAACTAGGCTTACCTGTTTATATGACCATGGACGCTGGACCAAACGTCAAATTATTGTGTCGTGCAAGTGATATGGACACGATTAAAAAGGAATTATCTTCTGTTTTTTCTAAAAATCAACTCATTTCTTCTTTACCAGGAAAAGCAATGCGTACATTAACAGAAAAAGAATGGGAGCATTCCTTAAACACCTTTAAGGAGCACCAATTATGAAAACCATAGCCCGTGCTCCAGGGAAACTTTTTATTGCCGGAGAATATGCTGTGACTACCGGTTTATCTCCAGCAATTATTAGTGCTGTCCCTAAATATTTAACTGTATCACTAAAAAAAGAAATGACTGGGCGAATATCTTCTGATAAATATTCACAAGATTTACACTTTGTAAGAGATAATAATGGACGCATTCGATTTGAACACAATAGATACTTTGCTATTGTCCAACGGTGTATACACATAACCGAACAATACTTACAAGAACACAACTGCTTCACTCCTTCTTTATTTCATATACATATTACATCTGAATTAGATGACAAACATACTGGAAAAAAATATGGACTAGGCTCTAGTGGGGCATTGAGTATTGCTACAATAAAAGGATTGCTATCTTTTTACCAACACGAGTATTCTCCACTTCTCGTGTATAAATTGGCTTGTTTAGCACATCTTTCGCTCAAAAGCCATGGATCTTTTGGGGATTTAGCAGCTAGTGCTTTTGGTGGATTAATTGTCTATCGTCTTTTTGACAAGCAGTGGGTACAAGAACAATGGAAAAACTTTTCTTTATCACACGTGCTTTCATTAGAATGGCCTAACTTAGTTATTAAGCCATTACAATGGCCAAAATCTACTTACTTTTTAGTGGGGTGGACAGGGTCCCCTGCTTCTACAGAACAATTAGTGGCAGACATTAAACAAACCAAAAAAAACGTTAGCTACCAACAGTTCATTCAAAATTCACGTCACTGTATTGCTTGCTTAGAGAGTGCTCTTAAGACTGGTGAACATGATAAAATTGCAAAATATATTCGCTATAACCGTCAACTACTTCAAGGGCTTTCTAAACATATTGAAACGCCATTGTTACGTCGCTTATGCCACATTGCTGAACGTTATCATTGTGCAAGTAAAGTTTCTGGTGCAGGTGGTGGTGACTGTGGAATATGTTTAATTCAAGAAAACGAACATGCCATGATTAAAAAATGTTGGCAACAAAATGGTATTGAAACTTTATTTACATTAGGAGGACACCATGTCTAAACAATCATCTCGTAAAGACGAGCATATTGTTCATGCTCTAAATTTTCACGTTGACACATCATCATCGGATTTTAGTCAAACACGATTTATTCATCATTCTTTTCCAGAAATAAACGTGACAGATGTCAACTTGCAAACAACACTTTCTCCTTTAACATTGGATACTCCATTCTTTATCAACGCAATGACTGGCGGAAGTAATATGAGCAAACAAGTCAATCAAGATTTAGCTATACTAGCTCGTGAAACTCATTTAGCTATGGCAACTGGTTCTCTAAGTATTGCTTTGAAAGATCCTAATGTTGCAAATAGTTTTTCTATTGCTCGCCAAATAAATCCAGACGGAGTCATTTTTGCAAACTTAGGAGCACATCATTCCATAGATAACGCTAAAAAAGCTGTTGAAATATGTCAAGCTGATGCTCTCCAAATTCATGTCAACACACCTCAAGAACTTGCTATGCAAGAAGGGGAACGTCAATTTTCAGGTTGGCTACATAATATTGAACAGATTGTTAATGCATTACATGTCCCAATTATCGTCAAAGAAGTCGGTTTCGGAATGAGCCGTGAAACTGTCCAAGCATTATACGCTATTGGTGTACGTATTGTTGACGTATCTGGCGTAGGTGGCACTAATTTTGCTCAAATTGAACATGCACGAGCAAACGAACAATTCGAAAAAGTATCCTCCCAACGCACTGATTTTCTCATTGATTGGGGACAATCTACTTTAATTTCTTTACTAGAGGCAAACAGTTTATCTCAAAAACCTACTCTAATTGCCTCTGGAGGCATTAAAAACGCTTTAGATATTGCAAAATGCCTATGTCTTGGCGCTAATGCTGTCGGTATATCAGGACAAATACTTTATACATTACACCATTATGGCATAAACCATACTATTGATTATGTCATGCAATTAAAAGAACAATTACGCACTATCATGACCTTATTAGGTGCTAAAACTGTTGCTCAATTACAAACAAAGCAAATCCTCGTTGCCCCCTCCATTCAAAATTGGTGCTCTGCTCGCCAAATAGATTGGATGCATTATGCAAATAGATAATAGCCTCAAAACTATACACCTTAATATACTTTTTAAATGTGTTTTTATTCCTATCTAAAAGAACACATTCTTCCCACATCATACATTATCTTATACATTTTAACTATCATAAAAGGCTTGCATGATGTTTAAAACTGCGGGAAATCGTCGTTTATAAACGCCGATTTCCCGCAGTTTTTGCTATTAGATACTTCTATTTTGTAGTATGATAAATCTATCATGTAGACTTAATCTAAATAGAACCGATTTCTGTTAATTATGTGATTACCATTAATTATCCGATTATCCTATCTTACACCATCTCAAAAATGATATTTTCCTACTAAAATAAATGGACAAACAATATACTTAATGTATTTTATACTTAAATACATCTTTCCTCACTTTCTTTTCATTACTCATATGTTTTCCAAATAGTGTGCATATCAACTTACAACTCAATCATCTGCATGAAACAATTATTTACTGTAAAAAATCATTTTGATTCATTAGAATACATTATCTATTTTAGTTAA
The DNA here is from genome assembly GCF_004570605.1 of Granulicatella sp. WM01. Taxonomy (GTDB): domain Bacteria; phylum Bacillota; class Bacilli; order Lactobacillales; family Aerococcaceae; genus WM01. The sequence continues at coordinate 6,679 of NZ_SPPB01000049.1, forward strand.
GTAGTGTTTCATACAATCAATTACTCATGCTATTTAGCACTAACTTATAAAAGACACTCATGTGGATGAGCAAATGCTCATCCACACGAGTGTTTAGTCTTGATAGGAAACAATTAGTTTTACATCATTTCTATTTATATGTTTTTCATTTAATTAATCTTATTTTAGTTTACCTGGACGTTCTTTGTATCCATAGTAAGCATTGTCTAAAATATCAATCATGTGATCAACCATCGCTAAACGTGGGTTAGCTGGAGTACATTGATCTTCATAAGCAAGTAATGCCATTTCTTTCAAATGTGCCTCCCATTCTTTACGATCAACACCTTGTCCTTGAATACTCATATTAATGCCTACACGTTCACCTAATTCATAAACAGCTCTAGCATAAGATGCCACACCTTCCTCTGGTGTTGAAGCTGGCAATCCTAACATGCGTGCAATATCTTGATATTTTTCATCTGCACGGTAGTAATTGTATTTTGGCCATGTTGCTGTCTTAGCTGGTCGTGTCCCATTGTAGCGGATAACGTAAGGTAATAAGATAGCATTTGTTCTACCGTGAACAGTATGGAAAATACCTCCGATTTTATGCGCCATAGAATGTGAAATACCTAAGAACGCATTAGCAAATGCCATACCAGCCATAGTTGAGGCATTATGCATTTTTTCTCGTGAATCAAAATCTGCATTTTTAACACTATTTTCTAAGTTTTCAAAGACTAGTTTAATCGCTTGTAAAGCTAATCCGTCTGTGTAGTCGTTAGCAACTGTAGACACATATGCTTCCGTTGCATGTGTTAAAACGTCCATACCTGTATCGGCTGTTACGTGTGCTGGTACAGTCATAACAAGCGCTGGGTCAACAATTGCAATTGTTGGTGTTAATGAATAATCAGCAATTGGATACTTACGGTTGTTTGCTTTATCTGAAATAACAGCAAATGGTGTTACTTCTGAACCTGTCCCTGATGTTGTTGGAATCGCCACAAATTTAGCTTTTTCACCTAATTCTGGAAACTTAAATGCACGTTTTCTAATATCCATAAATTTCTGTACTAAATCACGGAAATCCACGTGTGGTTGTTCATAGAATAACCACATAATTTTTGCAGCGTCCATAACAGAACCACCACCTAGGGCAATAATTGTGTCTGGTTGGAAACTCTTAATCATTTCTGCCCCACGTTCAACAGTTGTAATATCTGGATCTGGCTCAATATCTGAAAAGACTTGATACGTTACTTTATTGCGGCGTAAATGTAACTGCTCAATAATACGTTGTAAAAATCCTAGTTTAACCATGGATTCATCTGTTACTAACATGACTTTTTCAACATCACGCATTTTTTGTAAATATTGAATAGAATCACGTTCAAAATAAATTTTTGATGGAACTTTAAACCACTGCATATTATTTCTCCGTCTTCCTACTTTTTTAATATTTAATAAATTCAATGCACTAACATTATCGCCTACAGAGTTTCTACCATAAGAACCACAGCCTAATGTTAATGAAGGAATAAATGCATTGTATACGTCCCCAATACCTCCAAATGTAGACGGTGCATTCCAGATGACACGAATTGCTTTGACACGTGTCCCAAATTCTTTAGCTAATTGTTCGTCATTTGTATGAATAGCAGCAGAGTGACCTAGTCCGTGGAATTCAACCATTTGTTCTGCTTTAGTTAATCCATCTTCTCTTGATTCTGCTTTAATTAATGCTAATACTGGAGATAATTTTTCTCTTGTTAAAGGCTCTTTTTCACCAACTTCACTACATTCAGCAGCTAGAATATTTGTATTTTCAGGTACACTAAAGCCTGCTTGTTCAGCAATCCAACTTGCTGGTTTTCCTACAATATTTGCATTCAATTTAGCACCAGAACAATTTTTACTATTTGCTTTAACACCAAAACAAAATTCTTCTAGAAGAGCTTTCTCTTTTTTATTGACAACATACGTATGGTATGATTTTAATTCGTCTACAAATTCTTTATACACTTCTTGATCGACAATGGCAGCTTGCTCTGAAGCACACACCATACCATTATCAAATGATTTACTCATCACAATATCATGTGCAGCTTGACGAATATTGGCACTCTTCTCAACATAAGCAGGCACATTTCCAGCACCAACTCCTAGAGCAGGTTTACCACAAGAATAAGCTGCTTTTACCATAGCATTTCCACCTGTTGCTAAAATCGTTGCAATACCGTCATGGTTCATCAAAGCATTTGTTGCATCAATAGACGGCTCGCTAATCCATTGAATACAGTTTTCAGGGGCTCCAGCAGCAATCGCAGCTTCTAAAACAATTTGTGCAGCATGAGCTGAACTTTGTTGAGCAGACGGATGAAATGCAAAAATAATTGGATTACGCGTTTTCAAGGCAATTAATGCTTTAAAAATTGCTGTTGATGTTGGGTTAGTTGTCGGTGTTACCCCACAAATGACGCCAACAGGCTCAGCGATTAAAGTTAATCCTGTAATATCGTCTTCTTGAATAATGCCAACTGTTTTTACATGACGCATATTATTGACAACATGCTCACATGCAAATAGATTTTTAGTTGCTTTATCTTCAAACACTCCACGCCCTGTTTCCTCAATGGCATGCATAGCCAATTCGCCATGTTTGTCTAAAGCAGCAACAGATGCTTTAGCAACAATATAATCTACTTGTTCTTGGTTAAGTAGACGGAATTTTTCTAAGGCTTCCAATCCTTTTTCGACTAATGTATTAACTTGCTTATTCTCTGTCATAGACATGCTCCTTTTGTTATTTTTTTCACATTTTATTTTACAAAAAATGTCGTAATGTTTTATAAAACTATTACGTTCTTTATGACATCATCAGTATACTCTATTTTCATGAAATTAGCAAGTATTTTTTGTAATTTTTTTCACAGTTTTTAACATTTTTTAATTTATTTACAGAAAACGCCTAATTTATCGCTCTATTCCATGCTAAATTTTTAGCATACTCCTATTTTATTTCTAATTAAACTGTATGTTTTTCGTAATATCTATTTAACGTTTTCTGATAAATCTATTTGTTTTACACTATTTCTTTTAAATAAAATTATACTTTTAAACTAAAAAATTCACATACAACCATAACTTAACAGTTTAATGGATAATCTTCTCATTTAAATGTGCACTATAAAAAAACAATTGGACTAGGAAACATTTTATTTCCTAGCACAATTATTATATACCTTGTTTTCTTTCCTTATTTCTTAATCGTAACAATGCAAAAAACTCTTTCAGCAACATTGCACACTCTTCTTGAAGAACGCCACTTTCTACCTCAACATAATGATTGAAACGTCTATCTTGCACTAAATTCATCAAAGTGCCACATGTTCCTGCTTTTAAGTCTGTTGTTCCAAATGTGATTTTCTTTAACCGGGATAAAATGATGGCACCACTACACATTGGACACGGCTCTAATGTAACAAATAACTCACAATCCTCTAAACGCCAATTTCCCAAATGATCATTAGCCTGTTGAATAGCCAAGATTTCTGCATGAGCTATAGCCTGTTTACTTTGTTCACGCCGATTATGCCCCCTGCCAATAATCTCTCCTTTGCATACAACAACTGCTCCAATTGGCACTTCGCCCAAATCAAAAGCCTTCAGAGCCTCTTTCAACGCTTCACGCATATACTTTTCATTACTATCCATTCGTTTTCCTCAATTTTCATAAATGGTTTGTATAAATTGCAAAAATTTTCATATTACAAACTGCTTATCTTATTATTTGCTATTCAGTATTAAGGTACTTTTTATAGGTATGATTTTCTGCCCATTTTTTGATTAATGCCCTTTTCTATAAAAATTTCCAAAAAACTGTTGAGTTTTCATCACATTAATAATAGCCTTAGGATCAATCATTAAGATACCTGACGTCACTTCTTTTAACTCGTATGATGAAATAACAGTATTTAGCACGTAAATTTTTTTATGGGTATAACCTCCAACTGCTTCCATGCATGACATACCGTGTCTATAGTGTTCAAAATAATAATCCATCACTTTTTCTGGAATAACGGTTGTAATTTGTACAGTCACTTGCTCGTAGCGATGATGAAAATTTTCTATTGTTTTCGTAGAAATAAATTGATATAAAATCGAATAGCCTGCTTGTTCCCATCCTCTAATTGCTCCGAAAATCAAAAGCAACATCACATTAAACACAAAAACATACTCCCAAATGGACTTTCCTCGCTTGTTAGACACATAGAGTGCTATAAAGTCTGTTCCACCTGTAGAGGCGTCTGCATACAATGCCAATGTAATATACAAACCAGACAATACACCACCTAAAATAACACACAACATTGTATCATTGATAATTGGTGTAAATTTTAGTGTTGCTAATAAGAAACTAGAAAAAAAGACTTGAAATAAAGAATATATCGCAAATCTTGGGCTTAGCCCTTTAAAGCATAATAATGCCACTGGAATGTTAAGCAGCAAACTTGAAATACTAAGTGGCAATCCCCCAGGAATAAACGGCTCACTTAATCTTTGAATAAGTACTGAAATTCCCATGAATCCTGCAGGGAGTAAATTAGCAGGCGTGACAATGCTTTTAATGACAAACACTTGAAAAAAGCTAGTTATCATTAATAAAATAATTGTAAACACATCTCGGTAATATTTCTTTTGTTTAATCTGTTCAATCATAGTCTTAATACCCTTCTGAAACTTTGTTCATCACCTTGTTGACATAATGCATTATACACATTGTCATACTGTATTTGTGTCCCCCAATTTGAAAAATGGTGGTGTTTAAATTGAGTTATCCATTCTACATGTTGTAATGTCTTTAAGTAACGTAAACCTTGTGAAGTAAACCCTAACACACGCAACTCTTCTGTGGGACGTTCTCTATACTCCTGCATCATTATTTTGGTTATGTTTAGCATAATATATATACATATACGTTTTATTCTAGCTTTTTTAAAGCGTTTTGTCATTGCTTGGTTTAAAAAATCTTCATACGAACATGCATGTAAAGCACTTTGTTTTAAGCGATGCTCTATACCTTCGTCTACTTGATAAATATGACGTAATTCTTCATGTGTTTTTGTGAGAAGTAAAATTTTCAATATTTGCCACCACTCTGTTTTAATATGTGAGTGGTGTACCAAGTAGTAAACCATATCTTCTGAAACATAATTTTCTATTGCTATTTGTTGTTGCACAGCCTGACGAATAGCACTTCCACTAGCAATACAATCATGAGAAAAATCTGTATCGGTATGATTTGCACCCCGTCTTAATATCGGCACACACTCAATAGTAAGATTTTGATTTTGAATAGCTTTTACATACGCTAAAGCTAACTGATTATTTGGTGTTTCCACAAATTTAGCAGCCTCTTTTCCTAAATGTTGTGCCACATACGCAGTAATTCTATCGTAATAAGATAATGTATAATTGTTTGAGTGCTGCATATTTTGCAAGGTTGTTGCAATAGTCTGTAAGAGTTCCGTATTTTGTTGTTCGACACCAAAAGAAAGAAAGTCACATTGCAACGCCTTGACATGTTTGATTGCAAAATGGGCAAAGTAGTCTGCCGATTGTACTGCACTTAATGTCGGCAATTCAATAACAATGTCTACGCCATGTTTTAAAGCGACTTCTGCTCTTTTCCATTTATCAACAATAGCCAATTCCCCTCGTTGAACAAAATTGCCACTCATGACAGCAACGATCACGTCTGCATGTGTGCATTGTCTTGTTTCTTTCACATGCCAAGCATGGCCATTATGAAACGGGTTGTATTCAGCAATAATTGCACATGCTTTCATTTTAACTCCTTTAGTTTACTCTTACATCGTTTAATTTTTCTTGGAAAGCACCACTGTGGCACCTTATTTTTCGATAAGATCTTTAATTAGACTATACATATACTCATCTGCAGCAAATGGTTTTAAATCATCTACTTTTTCACCTAGTCCGACAAATTTTACAGGAATATTGAGTTCGTGTCGAATAGCTAAGATAACTCCACCTTTAGCTGTTCCGTCTAATTTCGTTAACACTAATCCAGTAATGTCAGTTGTTTCGTTAAATTGTTTCGCTTGAATTAAAGCGTTTTGTCCAGTTGTCGCATCTAAAACGAGTAGAACTTCTTGTGCTCCGCCTGGAATTTCACGTGAAATGATACGCTTAATTTTCTCTAGTTCATTCATCAAATTGACTTTGTTTTGCAAACGCCCTGCTGTATCCACCAATAAATAATCCACACGCTCTTCTTTTGCTTTTTTTATGGCATCAAACACAACAGAAGCAGGATCTCCTCCCATTGTTCCTTCAACAACAGGGACATCAATTCTCTCTCCCCATACTTCAATTTGTTCAATTGCTCCAGCTCTAAACGTATCACCAGCAGCTAATAACACACGATTTCCTTCACGTTTTAATTTTGCAGCCAGTTTCCCAATAGTTGTTGTTTTTCCAACACCATTGACACCAACAAATAAAATAACAGTTAGACCTTGCTCACTCTTTGCTAGATTAGGTGTCAAAGAATCGCCTTTTTCGTAAATAGCAACCATGTGATTGACAATAGCTTGTTTAACGGCATCTTGACTTTTAGCTTGCCAAATACTTTCATCTTCTCTTAGGGCATCAGTCAAAGCAAGCGTCATATCAAAGCCAACATCTGCTGAAATGAATACTTCTTCTAACTCGTCAAAGAAATCATCGTCTACCCCATCAAAACTAGAAAACAGATCATTAATTCGCTCAGTAAAACTACGTCTTGTTTTTTCTAATCCCTGTTCATATTGTTCAAAAACAATCTTTTTTTCTTCTTGCTCCTGCGTCCCCTGAGTAACAGCCTTGTCATCTTCTCCAGTAAACGCACGTTTAATACGATCCCAAAAACCCATATATGTCTCCTTTTTCTATTGTATTTTTATAAAGCATACTGACGAATGGCATGCGCAACACCATCTTCATCATTTGTGCATGTGATATATTTAGCTGTAGATTTTACCTTTGTTGTCGCATTTCCCATTGCTACACCATAGCCTGCAAAAGCAATCATCGCTAAATCATTTTCCTCATCGCCTATTGCCATAACCTCTTGAGGAGCAATCTTCAATATACGACAAATTTCTTTCAATCCATAAGATTTATCAACCTCTTTAGGCAAAATTTCTAACAAAATCGGACGTGATTTCAACAAATTGAACCGTTCTTTAAAGGTATCCGAAAATAAAGCCATACGCTCATCTAAAATATGCTCTGGGCAACACGATACAACTTTATTGAACAAATGAGTCGACAAAAACGTATGCCAATCTTGATTTGAAAATACTAAACTTTTAGCAGCTATTGTATCATACAATGACGGATTATGACTAGGATAAGAACTTGTATACACATAATCAACATCAATCGGATTAATTGGCAATCCCACACGTGTACACTCTTCATAAATTTCCAAAACATCTTCTTGAGTATGCCCTTTAGCTGACAAAACTTCTTCAGTTGCACTAATTTGAATAAGCCCACCGTTAAATGTAATCACATAATCGTGCTCACTTACCAAATCTAACTCTACTAAAATATCTTTTACCCCTTTAATCGGGCGCCCTGTACAAACAATAACATGGATACCTTTTTGTCTTGCCTCTTTTATAGCTTGTTTATTTGCAATACTAATTTTTTTCTGGCTATTTAATAACGTACCATCCAAATCTATTGCGATTAGTTTTATCATACAATTTCTCCTTTTTTCATGTTAGGGGGGTGCAAATGGGGTTTAGGGGGTGCAAAGAATTATCCGTTAAGGAAAGAAATCTTCCTTATCACAAAATGTCTATCGCTATTAGATAAACCAACTAAAAATCCCTTACTACTTTCATCTCCAAAATTGCCACATTTAACAATTATATGCCACATCATTTTAATTTATTTAACTATATGAATCCCCATTTGATTTCCCAATGATTCATTGCTCCTATTATAACAAAAAAACACCATCCATTCCAACCGCTCGATTGGAATGTGGTGCTTAAAAATGTATTTCTATATCATTTTTGAATATTACTTTGATTGCTTTATCTTTACTAATAACAATTGCTAAATTATAATCTTGCTTTACTTTGCCTCATTATCAAAATAACAACAAAATTCGTTCTCTACACTGAAAAATCGCAATACCTGTTCATTAAGATTTTCTTTTATTATATTGTAGTATCTATTGAACACCGATTTCTATTGCGATTAGTTTTATCATACAATTTGTTCTCTTTTCATTCTAGAGACATTGCACATTGCAATAATTTATCCCTCACTACTTGTTGAAAACCTGTTTGGTTCTTGAATTGTACCATAAAGCTAATCTCTCATTCTCCAAATGAAAAAAGTCAGATTATTCCTCTATAATCTGATCATTTTTGAGTACGACGGGCATGTCGTACTCAAAATCAATCTTCGCAAAACGAGGACTGATTTCTTGCTTAGATTATTCTCTTGAACGACATGCGTTAAAACTTGATTGAAGTGCCGTGTGTCGAAAGGCATACACGGTGGTGTGAGAGGGATTAGAAATTATTCCCTACTCGATTATAAATCATATGGGAAAACAATAAGACTTTCCCAACATAAGTGGTTCTATAATAAATAGGGTTGATGAAAAAAATTCATTAACCCTATTTTTAGATATTAAAGTAAAAAAGTGTACAAAAAAGTAGATAACCAGTATTCTATAAGTACCTAATCAAAAGAAAGAGGTTATCTACATGTCATATTATACACAAATTTTACTACAATTAAAAGACACACATATCACTTTTTTA
>NZ_SPPB01000004.1 GCF_004570605.1 Granulicatella sp. WM01
TATTCTAACGGTGTTATTGAGGGGATAAATCGAAAAATAAAATTATTAAATCGCATGAGTTATGGGTTTAAATATTTTACATATTTACGAACTCGAGTATTTTTAGTGCAAGAAAAATTATTTAAACAATCTTAATATGGGCTGAAAAGTCTATCAAATCAGTATGCTTATTGTCAAGGCACGCTCACGCTATAAACCTTGACAACTGCATACCGATTCGAAAAGAAACAATTAGCCCTATTAAGAAAAAACAACTTAATATTTGCTGGAATTTTTACTTACCAACATAATTTGACGAAGAGCCTAAAAAAGTTGCTCACAAGTGAGTGACTTTTTTAATTTTGGCTTTATGTCAAATAGGATTGATTGAGATGATATGTGGATAAAAGCATAGTCATTTTTTGTGACTAGAAAATAATAGTGATATAAAAAATACAATTCTATAATAAAAAGAATTGATGTCTTTTTTGATGTGTTGTGAGCAAATGGTTTGTTTTATTAAGTTATTTGTTTTTATGTCATGTTAAAATATTATATTATTACTTAGTTATTTATTTTAATATGGTAAGTGATGTATAACATACTATAAAATCCGCTTTTATTTGAAAAATAGCTTTTAGATTAAAATTTTAAATCATTTATTGGTATGCGTTTCATTGTATACTGATATATTATGGATAGATAATAAAGTCGAGAAGTTTAAATGATATTATTTTACAAAATATGTTGCTATTCATTAAAATAATTTACCAAATTGAATTAACAATTCGCATTTAGTTAAATAAAAGATTAAAGGGAAAGATTATAGATTTTGATGTGTAAAATATATATAGCAAGCATTAAATTTAAGATGTGTAAATAAATACATGTAGTGCAATTTTTACGGAAATCAATTATGAGATAGTTCAAAAGTATGTTAATAATATTAAAGTAATCTTTTAAGGAAATGGTTGCGATGCATAAAAATAGTATTTATTAAACGTCAATCAATCATATTTACAACGTCTGATTAAATTGGAATATTTTATACTTTTATCACATAAAGATAAGAGTTAATGTGTTTGATACTATAGATTTCTCAAAGCGATTAACTCTGTTTAGTATCTTTATAAAAATGCAAATATTTTAAAAGATTAAAAAGGCTTTAACCTAAAGGGAGTACCTTATTTAAAGCCTTTTAAATTTAGTTGATAGTTTTTCTCTTTTCCTAGTTTATAATATAGTTTTCTAGATTAAACGTGATTGTTTAGCTAATATTTAAAACTAGTCAATTCGTTCAAAACCAGATGCTTTTAATTGTTCTTCCATTAATTCTATTGTAATGTATTGGCTTGCATCTGCCTGATTTTTTTGAGCATCTGTTAAATTGCCTACTTTTTGAGCAAATGCAGCGTAGACAGATAAATCAAAGTCAACAGTTGTACTCAAAGTTAGTATGTTTCCTTCAAGTTTTGTTTCGACTTTAGAATTAGGAATAGGCGTTTGAGATTTAAATGCATTGACGTATTGTGTGAAAAAGGCATCTTTTTGTCCTTCAGGTAGATTACTAATGACTTCTTCTGGAAGTTCTTGAGAAGTAATTGTTGTCATTTTTTTGATAACATTATTTTCGTAAGTAAATTTATAAATTAATGTATCGCCAACACTTGGGTTTTTAAAGGTCGCTGTGCCAGATTGACCAGTTTTAGCGGATTTTGTAGTCGTTGAGGATTCTTTAGCCATTGATGTTGTGTTGTTTTTTGTGTTTATTGTATTAGATGTATTTGACGTATTTGCTTTAGATTCGTCAGATTTACTTCCTGTTCCACAACCAACTAAAACTATTCCTGTTAATAAAAGTACTGTTTTTTTCATTATGTTGTTCTCCTAATTTTTATTTTTAACATATATCAATAAATATAATTGTAATAAAATGTATAAATTATGTTTTAAGGCTTATTATCTGGCTGTTTCATATTCCCTATCTCCTTTTATTATAATGAATATATTATAACATATTGATTTGTGATAGAGTAGCAAATTTCACTAAATTTATCTTTTTTCGGAAAAAATTGCTTAAGATATTAAAATTTAATAATAATGATTAAATTAAGAGTTAATATGATATTTAAGATTATTGTAAGAGAATTTATAATAAATATTTACCGATAATCGTTGCCTACTCTTTTCTTATTTCTTACGCTGAAAAACTATATGACGTATATTTATAAAATTAACAAAAACAGTGCGAAATCAATAGTGATTTCACACTGTTTTTTATAATATTTAGTCGATTCCATAAATATCAAAATAACGTTTTTGCTGAATATCTAATAAGTAACGTGGAGATAGTGCTTCTCCTGTAGCTTCTAAAATTAATTCATTTGGTTTTTTGGAAGAACCATATTGATGAATATGTGCGCTTAACCATTCACGGATTTTGCGATAATTGTCTTTAGCAAATTCTTCTGTAAAGTCTAACGTTTTTTCCATTGTATGATACAACTGAGCGGCATACATATAGCCTAATGCATAAGATGGGAAGTAGCCAAATAGACCTGCACTCCAGTGAACATCTTGCAATACACCTTCTAAGTCATTTTCAGGAGTAATGCCTAAATATTCTTGATATTTTTCATTCCATACACGAGGTAATTCGCTGACTGGTAAATCTTCGTTGAAAATCATTTTCTCAATTTCGTAGCGAATAATGATATGTAATGGATATGTCAATGTATCGGCTTCAATACGGATGAATGACGGTTCAGATTTATGTAAACCTTTATAGAATGTATCAAAATCAATATCTTTGAAAGTACCTTCGGTTGCCTCTTGGAATAACGAAAAGTTATTTTTCCAGAATTCTTTATGGCTTCCTACGATAATTTCATAAAATAGGGATTGTGATTCATGCATGCCCATACTTGTTCCTGTAGCAAGAGGTGTGTAGTCAAAGCGTGCATCAATATTTTGTTCGTAAATGCCGTGTCCAGCTTCGTGAATAACGCCAAATGTTGCCATTTTAAAGTCATGTTCATTCCAACGTGTTGTAATTCTAGCATCATTACGATTTAAGTTTTGCATAAAAGGATGTGTGGTATCGTCTAAGCGTCCTTTATCAAAATTGTAGTCAATACGTTTAGCTAGTTCTGTAACCAATTTATGCTGTTGTGATTTTGGTACATAGCGAGAAAGAAAGTCTGTTTGTGGTACAGTTCCTTTTTCTGTTAAAGTTTGTCGGATAGCCATTAATCCATCACGTAATTCTGAAAAAAGACTATCAAGCTTTTCAACAGTCATTCCAGGTTCATATTGATTTAACAACACATCATAAGGTGTTGCTTCATCTTTTCTTTGTAGTGGAATAAATTCTTTTAAAAATTGAACAATTTCTTCAAGAGATTGTTTAAATGGTTCAAAACTTTTTGTTTTACGTCCTTCATGCCATGTTTCATCTGCTTTACCTAGACATTTGATGTAAGCAGTATAGCGATCAATAGGAATGTTTCGATTTAAATCAAACTCTTTTTTGACTTCTTTGTAGATCAGTAACCCGTCTTGAGATAATATGTCTGAATGTTGTGAAAAGTAAGTTAAAAATTCTTCCATTTTTGCTGAAATAGACATTTCGAAGGCTTTTCCTGAAAAATAACTGGATACTTCTGCACGAAAGTCAACGGCATCTCTTGGCATGCCAGTTTGTGTATCCCAACCAAATAAAGCTGTTGCTTCATTGAACATAGCAATTTCTTTTAAATATGCTCTAAATTCTAATTCTTTTTGATGCATAAGTTCCTCCTTAAATTTTTTAATATGGTATCATAAAAATAGAGCATGTAGTTTAGTTATGGTGTTTATTTTAAATAGCATAAAAATATCTATCATAGATAAACAATTAAAATGGACATGTGCAATACGTAAACACCATCTATCATGGTACGATATTTTTTATGATTAGTGCTATTATACAATTTTTTTGCAGAATATGCTAAAATATGTATTCTAGAATAAATATAAATAATTGAAAAAGGAGTTTGGGCATGAAAAAGTGGATTATCCTGTGTTTAACGTTATTTTGTGTAGCGTGTACACCACAAACTGAGCAACAACATGTCATAGGTGAAATAGTTAGTTTAGTAAAAACAATTGATGGAGATACTGCACAATTTACTGTTGATGGAAAAATAGAACGTGTACGTTTTTTATTAATTGATACTCCGGAAAGTGTTAAGCCAAATACGCCTGTACAACCTTATGGGAAAGAAGCTAGTCAACGTGTAGAAACATTATTAAAACAAGCAAAAACAATTTCGGTGAGTTATGAAAAAGGAAGAGAGCGAGATAGATATAATCGTTTGTTGGCTTATGTTTTTGTAGACGGTGAGTTACTCCAAGATATTTTAGTTAAAGAAGGTTTAGCAAGAGTAGCCTACTATAAAGGAAAAGAGCAGTATTTATCACAACTTCAAGAACATCAAAAACAAGCAAAAGCACAAAAAATTGGGATTTGGTCTATTGATGGTTATGTCACAGACAAAGGATTTAAAGAAAAATGATATGAACGATATAATCATAAATAATCTATGATATAATAAAGAAAAGAAAGATAGGTGGAAATATGATAACTAAAGAGGCGTTAATGGAGCAGGCAAAAGAAGCGTTAAAACATGCATATTGCCCATATTCAAAATTTCCGGTAGGTGCAGCTATTTTGTACCGTGACGGTAGAGTAATCACAGGAGCAAATATAGAAAATGTATCTTTTGGAGCAACGAGTTGTGCAGAAAGAAGTGCTTTATTTGCTGGTGCTTCAATGGGATATAGGAAAGGTGACTTAATGGCTATTGCGATTGCAGGGAAAACAGAAGATTTTTTGCCACCTTGTAATATTTGCAGACAAGCCTTGGTTGAATTTTGTTTACCGACTATGCCTGTATATTTATTGAATGGATTAGGAGAGATTTTAAGTTTAGAATTACAAGACTTAGTGCCTTATTCATTTACAAGTTTATCAATGTAAAGAGGTGAGTTCATGCAATTATTTTGTGTAAAGACAGGAGAAATCCGTGAAAATACATATTTTGTTGTTCAAGATAATCAAGATACGCTAATTTTTGATCCTGGAAATGATGCTGAACAATTAAAACAAACCATTGAAACACATGGATTTAACCCAGTAGCGATTTTATTGACACATGCTCATTATGATCATATTGGAGCTGTTGATGTATTAAGACAAGAATATGACATTCCGGTTTATGTTAATGCAATTGAAAAAGAATTTTTAATGAATCCAGAGTTAAATTTATCTGGACGTCATTTTCCAAATCTTGTATCTATTCAACCAGCTGATAAATTATGGGAAACAATGGGACAAGCACAAGTTGGAACATTTACGTTTAGGATTGAACATGTTCCCGGTCATTCTCCTGGAAGTACGGTGTATTTATTTGAGCAAGACCAATTTGCTATTGTTGGAGACACGTTATTTAAAGGTGGGTGTGGGCGAACAGATTTACCAGGGAGTAGTACGCATACAGAATTGATGCAAGGTATTCGTCAGCATTTACTCACGTTACCAGATGATACTCAAATTTTTGCTGGTCATGGAGAACCAACAACAATTGCTTTTGAAAAGAAAACTAATCCATATTTGAATGGTGTTGTAAGATGACTAATATAACGTATTTTCCTAAAAATAAAGAGATGTTTTTAAAGCAAGCAGTTGAGGCTTATGCATCTTGGCATCTTCCTGAAGCAGTGCAGTATATGGAAAAAGCATTAGCAATTGAAAAAGATGACACATTATATCCTCTATATATCACTTTATTGCTTGAATTGTATGAACTAGATAGAGCAGAACGTTTTTTTGAGAAAACATTTCCACAGATTGATTTTGTTGAAACAACACCTGAACTTGATGTGTTATATATTCGGTTATTGATTGAATTATGGGCATTAGATAAGGCAAAATTGCTTATTCATCATAGAATTGATAGGTATCAAGGTAATAGTGTAATTGTTGAAGAATTAAATGGATTATTAGATAAATTAGAGCAACAAGAGCAAGCTTATCAACGGGATAAAGAAAAACAAATTAAAGATGTATTAACACAAATTAATCACGTAGAAAATCTATCGTTTTATCAGCAGCAACACATTATTCCGTTACTAAATCATTTGGACGATGCTTTATATTCTCAAAGTGTTCATACTTTATTACATTCTGCATTGCATCCTATTTTAAAGACGTATTTATTAGAAATTAGCATAGAAAAAAAAGTACTACAACATTTTAACATGACATGGTTTGGGCAAACTGTTGAGCTTGATGTGAATCAATTAAGTCCAGTGATGGATCATGCGTTATATCAAGCATGTCTAAAGTATATTGAAGAAGTTGTGCAAGATGAACACATTAAAGAGATGTTAATAAAAAATACATTGCTCTATTTTTCAATTTTATATCCATTTCCAGAAGTATTATTTGAACATTATGATATTTTTGTGCGGACATTAATGAAACGTAATGCTCACGAGGATATAGAGTATCAAAGAGAATGGTTTGAAAAAATTGAATATTGGATTGCTCAAATGGAAGAATGTTAGGAGAAAGAAAAATGATAATTATTTATATAAGTATTGTATTGTGTGTATTGCTTGATCAACTTGTTAAACTATGGGTTGTGAATCAATTCGATTTGCATACAGGAATATCTGTTATTGATGGCATATTGTCATTATTCTATACTCGAAATGACGGAGCAGCATGGGGCATTTTATCGGGCAATCGTATGTTGTTTTATGTGATTACAGTTTTATTCATTGTTGGTTTTGCATGGTGGTTCCATAAAGATGAAAAAAGTGTTGTTAGTCGTATTGCTTATGTGTGTATTATTGCTGGAGCTTTAGGGAATTTTATTGATAGAGTGTACCTTGGTTATGTTGTGGATATGTTCCAACTTGATTTTATCCGTTTCCCAATTTTTAATGTTGCAGATATGTTTTTAACATGTGGTGTGGCATTAATGTTGCTTGAAACATTAGTATTGGAGAGAAAACATGACTAAATATCATTTTATAATAGATGAACAAACAGGACGTATTGACAAGGTATTACAAGAATGTTTGGAGATGAGCCGTTCTCAAATTCAAGTATTATTGAAAAAAGAATACGTTCAAGTTAATGAGGTAATAGTTAAAGCAAACTATAAAGTTAAATGTAGGGACAAGATTGATGTGACAATTCCTGAAAAAGAAGAGCTAGATGTTATTCCTGAAAATTTACCACTAGATATTATTTTTGAAGATGAGGATATTGTAATTGTTAATAAAGTGAGTGGTATGGTTGTGCATCCGTCTGTTAATCACGAAACAGGAACATTAGTCAATGCCTTACTGTATCATATTAAAGATCTATCTAGTGGAACAGGTGAGGTAAGACCGGGGATTGTGCATCGTATTGATAAGGATACTTCAGGGTTATTAGTTGTTGCCAAACATAATAAAGCACATCAGCTACTATCTGAACAATTGCAACAACATAGTATGACAAGAGAATATATTGCTTTAGTGCATGGTGTTATTGAAGAGGATAATGGTACTATTCATGCTCCGCTTGCTAGAGATAAATACGATAGATTAAAATGGAGCGTACAAAAAGAGGGGAAAGATGCCATTACACATTTTACTGTGTTACAACGTTATGCACACCATACATTAGTGTCTTTAAGATTAGAAACAGGTAGAACACACCAAATTAGAGTACACATGCAATTTATTGGGCATGAATTAGTAGGCGATTTAGTTTATAGTCACCACGCTGATGATAAATCAATGGGTCAATATTTACATGCTAAAACATTAGGGTTTATTCATCCACGAACACAGCAGAATGTGTTATTTACAAGTGAGCTACCACATTATTTTAAAGAGTATTTAGATAATTTGGTTGATGCATAATTTCATGGTATAATAGGAAAAAACATACAAAAAAGGAGGATTTTTTTATGAGTGGAGAATGGTCTTTAAAAGAATTATACCCATCGTATGAAAGTCAAGAATATCAACAAGATATAACTGAATTAATTCAAGTTTATAAACATTTAGAAACTCTTGAGTTAGAAGATAATATAACAACAATTCGTCAAGTGATTACATTATTAGAAAGACAATCTGTTTTAGTAAGCCGTCTTTTCTCATTTTCACAATTACAATTAGCTGTTAATACAACTGATGAAAAAAGTTTACAAGCAAATACAAAAATTCAAAAAATATATTCAGAATACGCTAAAGTTATTGCTAAAGTGTCAAAATTTATTGGAAGCATTCAAACAGACATCATGCAAGATGAACATTTGGCACAATATGCATTTTTCTTTAAACAAGCTAAAGAAGAATACTCACATATTTTATCAGATGATGTTGAAGAAGTTATTGCAATTATGAATATGAGTGCAGGTAGTGCTTGGGGACAAATGCAAGAGTATTTAACATCGACAGTTGAAACACTATTTAATGGAGAAAGTGTGACATTAAGCGAAATTCGTAATTTAGCGTATGATCCAGATGCTAAAGTAAGAAAAGCTGCTTATGAAACCGAGTTAAATATGTATCGTACCATTAAAGAACCCGTTGCTTTTTCATTAAATAATATTAAATCTCAAGTGAATGATGTGACACGCTTAAAAGGATACGAGAGTGCTTTAGAGCATGCTTTAAGTATTTCTCGTATGAGTAGAGGAACTTTAAATGCCTTATTAGACGCTATAAAAGATTTTTT
This sequence comes from Granulicatella sp. WM01, assembly GCF_004570605.1. Taxonomy (GTDB): domain Bacteria; phylum Bacillota; class Bacilli; order Lactobacillales; family Aerococcaceae; genus WM01. The sequence continues at coordinate 8,762 of NZ_SPPB01000004.1, forward strand.
ACCAAGTTTTAGACGTTATTTAAAACATAAAGCACGTTTACTCGGTCATGAAAACGGGCTGCCATTTTATGATTTATTTGCACCAATTGGGCAAGGGAATGACAAAAAATTAACGATTGAAGAAACACGAGCATATTTGGTTAAACATTTTGCGAAATTTTCAGACGATTTAGCTAAAATGACTGATGAATTTTTTGAAAATCATTATATTGATGTATACCCTAGAAAAGGAAAAGTTGGAGGAGCATTTTGCCATAATTTACCCTATATTAATCAATCACGTATTATGTTGAATTTTGATGGCAGCTTAAGTAATATCGTGACAACGGCACATGAGTTAGGTCATGCGTATCATGGATTGCATATTGAAAGTCATTTGCCATTAAATTGGGAGTATTCAATGCCAGTTGCAGAAACTGCATCTACATTCAATGAAGCATTGATTATGAATAGTATTATGTCAGAGGCAAGTGATGAGGAAAAAGTTAGTTTAATTGAGTCTGAGTTACAAGATACTACACAAATTATCGTAGATATTTATTCTCGTTTCCTATTTGAAAGTGCTGTGTTTGAACAACGTAAAGATAAATTTTTATTCTCTAAAGATTTAGAAGCTCTGATGCTTCATGCACAAAAAGAGGCCTATGGAGATGGATTAGACGAGAATGCCTTGCATCCATTTATGTGGGCATGTAAACCACACTATTATGACACACATTTTAGCTTCTATAATTTCCCATATGCATTTGGAGGATTGTTTTCTAAAGGATTGTATGCTATGTATAAACAAAAAACAGAAGGATTTGTTGAAAAGTATCAAGCAATGTTACGTGAAACAACAGTGACAAGTGTTGAAGATACAGCTAAAACAATGGGAGTTGATGTGACTACTAAAGCATTTTGGTCAACTGGATTAAAACAAATAGAACAACAAATTGATGAATTTATTCGTTTAACGTCTAAATAAACATGATAAAATTTTTGAAGGAACTGGGAAAAAACTAAAATTTTAGCCTTTCGATTACCATTTAAAAAATTGAAAACAGCTTAGAATCAACGTTTCTGATGACGTCATTATAAGCTGTTTTTTTATTTTTAAGACTTTTTTCCTAGTCCTTTGATAATAAATAAAGTAGTAAAATTATGCCTTATAGAAACGTTGTGTATTGATAATATATATTTATCATTTTATTTTGTTTTTTATCAAATGATGTTGATCAGTGCAGCCATTCTAGCAATGAAAAGATAAGTATGGTTGAACGTTTTTGTTCGTGAACATGATTTGTTGCACACCTTTTTATCTAAGAGTCTAATTAGATAGATACAAACACTGTTCTAAGTTTTGAATGGAGGGTGTCTACCATTTAAGATAAGTCTATTTGATTGGAAAATCAATTGATTAAGTTTGTTAAAATACCTAGTTAAGAATATCTTGATTGGATACAATAAACACATTGTTAACATTAACGCGTTTAAAAATAGGCATAATAGTAAATGTTTTTTTAACATTGTGCTATACTCAATAGGAATAATAATTTGGAGGAATAATATGATTTTATTAGGATCACATGTGTCAATGAATGGGAAAGAGATGTTATTAGCATCAGCTAAAGAAGCACATTCCTATGGTGCAAATACAATGATGATTTATACGGGAGCACCACAAAATACTAGACGAAAACCTATTGAAGAATTAAATATTGAAAAAGGAACACTTGCTTTAAAGGAATATGGTATATCACATATTGTGGTACATGCACCATATATCATTAATCTTGCTAATACGATTAAAGCAGATCATTTTGAATTTGCTATTGAATTTTTACGTGAAGAAATTAAACGTGCTGAAGCTTTGGGGGCTACTCAAATTACAATGCATCCTGGTGCACATGTTGGTGCAGGAAGTACATTAGCTATCGCTCGTTTAGTAGAAGGATTGAATGAGGCATTAGATTCTAAACAAATTCCTCAAATTGCACTCGAAACAATGGCTGGAAAAGGAACTGAGATTGGACGTAGTTTTGAAGAACTAGCACAAATTATTGAAGGTGTATCTTGTCATGACAAATTGTCTGTTACATTAGATACTTGCCATACTCATGATGCAGGGTATGCCATTAAAGAAGATTTTGACGGTGTATTGAATGAGTTTGATAAGATTATTGGGTTAGACCGCTTAAAAGTTATTCATGTCAATGACTCAAAAAATCCGCAAGGAGCTAAAAAAGACCGTCATGCCAATATTGGATTTGGTGAAATAGGTTTTGATGCGTTAAATTATATTGTACATCATCCACAATTGCGCCACTTGCCTAAAATTTTGGAAACACCCTATGTTCAAATTGATGAGGATAAGAAAAATACACGTGCCCCATATAAGCATGAAATAGCTATGTTATTGAATAGACAATTTAATCCCAATCTGTTGGAGGATATTATTGGAGGATAATTATGGAAAGTGTAGAAAGAGCGATTCAGTTAATGAAAGAACATGGGTATAAAAATACCCCTAAGCGTCAAGCGATGCTAGAAGTTATTGCTAAATCTGAACGTTTTGTATCCGCTAAAGACGTGCAAGATGCGTTGAAAGACACGTATAAAGGGTTAAGTTATGATACAGTATATCGTAATTTATATACATTTGTTGAACAAGGCATATTAGAAATGAGCCAAAGAGATGGAGAAAAAGTTTTCGTCATGCATTGTTTAGATCATGTACACCACCATCATTTTATTTGTAAAAATTGTCAAAAAATTACTGAAATTGAAGTCTGCCCTATGGATGTATTTGAAAAGCAACTGCCCGGATATATTTTTTTAGGGCATCATTTTGAAATTGTAGGGTTGTGTCCTAATTGTCTTGATAAAAAAGAGGATATAGAAAAATATATGCCAAAACAAGCTAATGGGTGCCATTGTGGAAACCATTAGAAGAGATTAGTTATTTTTTGTATATTTTAGTTGACTTATTGCATGTAAATGCGTATCATGGTAATGATATAAATTACTTTAGAGATGAGTGTAAACTATGGTACAAAAAAAGACAGGCTTAGCATGTACAACGTGCGGACAACGCAATTATACTGTGACTCCTACTGAAAAGGGAAAAACAGTGCGTTTAGAAATAAAAAAATTCTGCCGTTATTGTGCAAAGCACACTTTACATAAGGAGACGAAATAAATGAAGTTTTTAAAAAGCGTATTTTCTGAAATGAAACAAGTAACTTGGCCAAAAGGAAAAGTTTTAGCAGCAATGACTTGGACAGTTGTATCTAGCATTGTGGTCTTAGCCATTTTCTTTGGACTTGTAGATTCTGCAATAAGTGCAGCAGTAGGTTGGTTATTGTCTTTATAAAATATGTAAACATGCTTTTTATAGAAGGAGGGTACTCTTTTTGTAAAGAGCATTTTTAACTCGTATCTCAACAAGATGTTGTAACATATTTTGGTAAGAAGTGATTAAGGAGAAAATCATGGTATTAAATATTGAACATGTCACTGGTGGATATACATTGATGCCAGTAATAAAAGATATAAGTATGAGCGTGAACAGTGGAGAATTGGTTGCACTAATTGGATTGAATGGTGCAGGAAAAAGTACAACGCTAAAACATATTATGGGAATGATGATGCCACATTCTGGACAAATAACAGTTAATCATATTCCTTTAGGGCAGCAGCTTGATGATTACCGTCAACATATTGCTTATATCCCTGAAACACCTTTACTATATCATGAGTTAACATTAAAAGAACATATTGAATTAAATGCCCTAGCACATCACATGAGTGTTGAAGAAGGTTTGAAAAATGCAGAGCCTTTTTTGAAAACATTTCATTTATGGGATAAACTGGATTGGTCCCCAGCTTATTTTTCCAAAGGCATGAAGCAAAAGGTTATGATTATTTGTGCGTTTATGCTTGAAGCTAGTTTGTATATTATTGATGAGCCTTTTTTAGGTTTAGATCCACTTGCGATTAGAGATTTTTTAGTGATGATAGAAGATAAAAAGCAAAAAGGATCAGGTATTTTAATGTCAACACATGTATTATCTACTGCTGAAAGAAAATGTGATCGATTTATTTTAATGCATGAAGGAACGATTCGAGCAGAGGGAAATTTAGAGCAATTACGTCAACAATTTAATATGCCAGAGGCTACTTTAGATGATATCTATATTTGCATGGCAGAATTGGCGGTGTAGTTATGCTGAAAGATTTATGGAAAACTCGGCAAAAAACGCATATACAAGCTATGCTAAAATATATGAAATATATTTTTAACGATCATTTTGTTATTGTTTTGTTTATTTGTCTTGGTTTTTTAATGATAGCTTATGCACATTTTGTGCTTCATGTGACAGCTGAAGTATTGCATCACCCATTAATGACATTAGGTTTAGTAGGTCTATTTTCAGTAAGTGTATTATTTGGACGTTTAGCCACATTGTTGAAACCGGCAGATACTCATTTTTTAAGTGTAATGGAAAGTCAGTGGGATGTTTATATGACCCAGGCAAAATGGTATAGTATGATTATACCGAGTGTATGGTATATCAGTTTAGTGATACTCAGTTATCCTTTAATTGTTGCATTGAACATTCCATTATATTATTGTCTATTTATGATTATGTTTAGTTTAAAATGGATACAGTTTACTGCAATCCATTATGCATTTAAATCATCACGTTTAAAACATCGGTATGTGACCTGTGGGATATTATTCTATAGTGTGTTGGTTTTTGCATTTGCGTTTTATGTATCAATGATTTTGGCAATAGCCTTGAGTCTACTAGGAGTATTTTTCACTCACTATACTTGTCGACAAGGCGTTTATCAATGGGAGAAGATGTTATCTTATGAATTAAAACGGCAAAATAGTGTTTTTCGTTTTATTCAGCTTTTTGTTGATGTGCCTATTTATCATGAAAAGTATAAGCCTAGAAAATATTTGAATGCATGTTTATCTAAAACGGCTAATATGCATACGTATATTATGGAACGTTTATTTTTACGTGCATCTCATTATTTAGGATTAAGCATTAGGTTAAGTCTAATTTCTATTGTATTTATGCTTTTTTTACCGAATGATTTAGTAAAACTAGGTATTGGTGTAGCGACTGCCTACATAACTGCTTTCCAATTATTACCTTTATATGTGCATTATCAAGATGTCATGCATTTACTTGGATGGCCGATGCGCTCAGAGGCAAAAAAGAGTGCTTTTTTGAGTAGCTTAAAGCGGATTTTAAGTGTACAAACAATTATAAGCCATGTTTTTCTTTTTATCATCATAAGGGATATACATGTTTTGATTAGCGTGTTTGGCACATTATTATTTATTTATATCATTTTACCATTGTATATTAAGCAAAAAATTGATAAAATGTAAGACTGTAGTGGTAAATATCACTGAACAAAATGAATGAGTGTAGAAAGAACAGGTGTAAAATGGATACAGAATGGGAGTTACATCCTTTAGGTGGTGAAACAGGACAAGCCTATATGGGTGTCAAAGATCAGGAACATATCTTTTTAAAACGGAATACGACGCCATTTTTAGCAGCTGTATCAACAGAGGGTATTGCACCTAAGATGCTGTGGACAAAACGAACAGTACATGGTGAAGTATTGACGGCACAGACTTGGATTGATGCAAGATTATTAGAAACTTGTGAAATGGTTGAATATGATGTCTTAGAATTAGTGAGATATATTCATTTATCTAAACCGCTGTTAAGCATGCTATATCGTATGAAAGGTGATATTTATTTTCCAATAGATTTTTTACATGTGTACGAACAAGATTTACAACATGATCTAAAAACGCATAGTTTTTTGGCACAAGTGCTGGATTATTTAAAACGTGTGGCACCACATATTGAGAATAGTCCTAAGACCGTTTGTCATGGTGATTTAAATCATCGGAATTTCTTGTTAGAAAAACAAGGTCGTCTTTATTTAGTGGATTGGGAAATGGTAAAAATTGCTGATCCTATTTCAGATATTGCATCTTTATTGTGTCAATATGTCGATAGAAAAGATTGGTTGATGTGGTTAGATGTTTATGGCATTGATGTTGACCAAAATATTTTAAGACGTTTGGAATGGTATGCATTATACTATTGTTTAATGGATGTCAAGAAAAGTCAATTCCAAGGACGTTATCATCAAATGAATCGAAGTATTTTATTGATGAAAGAGTTGTTAGGTAAACAGAGATTATTATAAAAAACTGGTGCTAGTATACTTTGCTGGCACCAGTATACTATATACATAAGGAGAAGATATGAGATTAAGAAATAAACCATGGGCTAAAGAAAAAATAGCTGCCTATCCACAATATGTTGTTAGTCAACCAGAGCAGTGGAGAGGACGTTGGAGTGAGCGTTTTGGAAATAATAACCCAATTCATATTGAAATTGGAATGGGAAAAGGGCAGTTCATTACAGGAATGGCTAAAGCAAATCCGCATATTAATTATATAGGTATTGAGATTCAAACAAGTGTGGTTGTTGTTGCTTTAGATAAGCTAATTGAGCAACCTTTAGACAATTTACAGTTATTACATGTTAATGGTGGAGATATTACAGAATTTTTTGAAAAAGAGGAAGTTCATCGGATTTATTTGAATTTTTCTGATCCTTGGCCAAAGAAAAAACATGAAAAAAGACGGCTGACATATTCTTCTTTTTTAAAAAGCGATGAAACAGTACTTGTTCCAAATGGTGAAATTCATTTTAAGACAGATAACCAAGGACTATTTGAATATTCTTTAACGAGTTTTTCACAGTATGGTATGCTTTTAAAACAAGTGTGGTTAGACTTACATCAGAGTGATTTCCAAGGAAATATTATGACAGAATATGAGGAAAAATTTTCCTCAAGAGGACAGAGAATTTATCGAGTTGAAGCACAATTTGTGGCAAAACATAAAGGCGTTTAGAAAAAGAATTATTTTAATGTATCTATATGAAAAGTGTGCTATAATATAAAAAAATAAGAAAAGAGGTTATTTTATGAATAATACTGTTTATTCAGTTGAACAACAAAGAGGAATTAATCGTTTTATTGCAAAATCTTTTTCATGGATGATTGGTGGATTGTTGATTAGTGCACTTAGTGCATATATTTTATTAAATACACGCGAATTATTGTATATGATTGTGTCTAATCGGCTAGCTTACTTTGGATTAATTATTGCACAACTTGTCTTAGCGTATGGTTTACGTATTGATCCAGCAAAACTTGAAAATACAGGGTCATATATGTTTAAATTTATTCTGTATTCCATGCTTACAGGTGTGACATTTTCTGTTGTTGCATTAGTTTATACAAGCCAGTCTATTATACAAGCATTCGTTTCTACAGCAGCTTTATTTGCTATTTTATGTTTGTATGGATACTCAACATCAAAAGATTTAACAAAATTAGGTCATTTTCTATTTCCGGTTTTAATAGGTGTTATTGTAGTATCAGTATTGAATATACTATTTTTTAGAAGTAGTGGAATGGGATTAGTGTTGTCCATTTTAACAATGATTATTTTCATTGGACTGACAATGTATGATATGCAAAAAATTAAATCCATTTATTTATATTTTGAAGGCGTTCCTTCTGTACATACTAGCTTATCTATTGGATGTGCATTAGAGTTATACTTAGATTTTATCAACTTATTCTTATCTGTGCTACGTATTTTTGGACGTACACGAGATTAGAGGTGTGTTCATTTGAAGACAATTACAAAATGGATAATTGGTGCAAGTACATTAGCTTGTGGGGTACTTGCGTATAAGCATTATGACCATGTTAAAATTCAACGTTTATGCAAACAGACATTAGCTAATGCTTGTCAATGTGTTGAAGAGTATGAAAATATTGTTGGAACATGGATTGATATGCATGCACAAATGCATTCAGAATATGGTTTAGTTTTTGTAGGTGGAGTGACAACGTCATCTCATACGTATGATTTTATAGCGGACGCACGTCATGCACAGATTATTGTTTTTGATAAACAAGTGCGTGTATAAACTTGAATAAACGTGTAAAAAACAGTATACTATGTGTACTGTTTTTTTGTTACTTAAAAAGTTAACAAAGGATTAAAGATAGGAGAGGAGTTACATCATGGGAAACTATGCGATTATATTGGCGGCAGGTAAGGGGACACGAATGAAGTCATCCTTATATAAAGTCATGCATAAAGTATGTGGAAAAGCGATGGTTGAGCATGTTATTAGCCATGTTGAAAAAGTAGGCATGGATAATATTGTGACGATTGTTGGCTGTGGAGCAGATGCAGTACAAGAACTATTGCAAGAACGTTCTGAATATGCTTTACAAACGGAACAATTAGGAACAGGGCATGCAGTAAAACAAGCTAAATCACTTCTAGGAGATAAAAAAGGGACAACACTTGTGATTTGTGGAGATACTCCATTAATTACAGAGGAAACCATTCAATCGGTCATGACACATCACCAAGAGAGTGGCGCTAAAGCAACCATTTTAACGGCTTATGCAAATAATCCTAGTGGATATGGTAGAGTAGTTCGCAATCAAGAGGGATTTGTTGAAAAAATTGTAGAGCATAAAGATGCTAATCAAGAAGAATTACTCATTCAAGAAATTAATACAGGAACCTATGTTTTCGATAATGAAGCATTGTTTGAAACACTAGAAAAAGTAACGAATGATAATGCTCAAGGGGAGTATTATTTACCAGATGTCATTGAAATTCTTAAACAAGAGGGGCATACAGTGTCTGCTTTCCAAATGAAAGATATTGAAGAAAGTTTAGGCGTTAATGATAGAGTAGCATTAGCACAAGCTGAGCGCTTAATGCGACAACGCATTAACACGTACCATATGCAACAAGGTGTGAGTTTGATTGACCCAAGTTCAACTTACATTGATAGTGATGTCGTTATTGGTGAAGATACTATTATTGAACCTAATGTGTTGATAAAAGGAAAGAGTATTATTGGAAAACAATGTTTTATCGGAATGGGATCTGAAATTGTTGATACGATTATTGGCAATCAGGTCAATGTACGTTCATCATGTTTAGAGCAGTCAACTATTGATTCTGGAGTGGATATTGGTCCTATGGCACATATTCGTCCTAATTCGGTTTTAGGCAGTCATGTGCATGTTGGAAATTTTGTGGAAATCAAAAATTCAATAATCGGTTCAGAAACTAAAATGGGTCATTTAACTTATATAGGAGATGCTGTTTTAGGTGAAAGAATTAATGTAGGGTGTGGTACTATTGTTGTCAATTATGATGGAAAAAATAAACATCGTTCAACAATTGGATCAGATAGTTTTATTGGCTGCAATGCTAACCTTGTTTCACCCGTTCACATTGGTAATGGAGCTTTTATTGCAGCCGGATCTACTATTACGCAAGATGTTCCAGACGATGCACTAGCGATTGCACGTAGTAGACAAGAAAATAAGTTACATTATGTAGAGAAGTTACCTCATAAAAAATAATTTAATAAATTTACAGTAAAGACTGGAAAAAAAGGCTAAATAGGAGTATGATATTACTATAAAAAAATGATAGCTATTTGGAGGAATTTATAATGGGGCAATGCTCAGATTCGAATTTTAAAATTTTTTCATTGAGTTCAAATAGACCACTTGCTGAAAAAATTGCAGAGTCACTTGGCGTAAAACTAGGAGAAATTACAGTTTCACATTTTAGTGATGGTGAAATTAAAATCAATATTGATGAAAGTATTCGTGGAGGGCATGTGTATGTTGTACAATCAACGTCACATCCAGTCAATGATAATTTGATGGAATTATTAATTATGATTGATGCTTTAAGAAGAGCGAGTGCTAAAACAATTAATGTTGTGATGCCGTATTACGGTTATGCTAGACAAGAGCGTAAAGCACAATCTCGTGAACCAATCACAGCTAAATTGGTTGCAAATATGATTGTTCAAGCTGGAGCAGATAGAGTTTTAACTTTAGATTTGCATGCAGCACAAATCCAAGGATTTTTTGATATTCCAGTTGATCATTTATTTGGAGCACCTTTATTGGCGAATTATTTCTTAGAAAGACCAGAAACATTTAATGATGTTGTGGTTGTTTCTCCAGATCATGGTGGTGTAACACGTGCTAGAAAATTAGCTGAGTTTTTACATGCACCTTTAGCTATAATTGATAAACGACGTCCTAAGGCTAACGTTGCTGAAGTTATGAATATTATTGGCAATGTTGAAGGCAAAACATGTATTGTGATTGATGATATGATTGACACAGCAGGTACAATTACATTGGGCGCAAAAGCCTTATTAGAAGTAGGTGGGGCAAAAGAAGTGTATGTGTGCTGTACACACGCTATTTTATCAGGTCCAGCAGTTGAACGATTAAATCAATCAGTTATTAAACAAGTTATTGTCACAGATTCTATTCAATTACCAGAAGAAAAACGTAGTGATAAAATTGTTACGGTGTCTGTAGGTCAATTAATGGGAGAGGCCATTAAACGCATTCACGAAAACAAATCTGTTAGCCCATTATTTAATAAAACTTTTGACAATACAAAAGAGTAACATTTATATTATAAACAAGCAAAAAGCAAGAAAATATTGGATATGTTTTCTTGCTTTTTTTAGTTTGATGTCAACTATTTAAAACTTTTGTATAAAAGTGATGGCTTGTATTTATGAGGATACATAAAAATGAATGGATTTGATGACTTGTCAGATAAAAATGTACTTATTTTTCATTTTAGAGTGTCATGTAAATAGTATAAAATACTTAATATATAATGTTTAATAGAAATTATCTAGTCATTAAACATGTTTATTGTCTGATATGATATTAAAGAGTAGCATTCATTTATGCAAGCTGTTTAGATAGAAAAAAGATAAATCATTGTCAATAGAATTGGCAATATGAGATATAATATGCACTATATTTAGGTGTTAAAACAATAAGAGTTTTTATTTAAAAATAAAATTATATAAAAATTGTGTTTATCGTATGTTATTTGAGATAGTTGTGCTATAATACACTCAGAATAAATAAAATTAGAGAGGTACTGACGTGGCAGACAAGTTAAAATTGTATGGGTTTAATAACTTAACCAAAAATTTAAGTTTTAACATTTATGATGTTTGTTATGCAGAAACTGCAAAAGAACATAAAGAGTATTTAGAATATATTGATGAACAATATAATTCAACAAGATTGACGAACATTTTATTAGATGTTACTCAAATGATTGGGGCAAGTGTGCTGAATATTTCTAAGCAAGATTATGATCCACAAGGTGCCTCTGTTAACATTTTAATTGCAGAAGAAGCATTGGCACAAAAAGATATTGACCCATCGTGCAATCAAGGGAAGTTGTTTTTTGAAACAGAAGATGTGCCTGAAATTATTCACGCACATTTGGATAAAAGTCATGTAAATGTACATACATTTCCAGAATATCACCCAGATAATGCTATTTCAACGTTTCGAGTAGATATTGATGTGTCAACATGTGGTGAAATTTCGCCGTTAAAAACGTTGAATTATTTAATCGGCAGCTTCGATTCGGATATTATAACAATGGATTATCGTGTACGAGGATTTACACGTGACTTGAATGGGAATAAACATTTTAATGATCAGAGATTTTATACTATCCAAGATTTTATTGATGAAGAAACATTAAAACGTTACGAAACGGTAGATGTTAATGTGTATGGTTCAAACATTTACCATACGAAAATGATGTTAAAAGATATTGATGTACAAAATTATTTGTTTAAAAAAGATGTGTCATCATTATCATTAAAAAAACAAGAAACTATTCAGCAGGCATTGAGAAATGAAATGACTGAAATTTTTAGTGGAATGAATATTTTTTAATTATCAAGGAGGGATACCATTGGTTGAATATACACAACATGATGCACCATTAGTGGATGCCATGAAAAAACATATTAAAAAAAGAACAGTGAGATTTGATGTACCTGGTCATAAAGGGGGACGTAATGATAAGGAATATCGAGAGTTTGTAGGCGAAAAAGTGATGACTTTAGACGTTAACTCAATGAAGCCACTAGATAATTTAGCGCATCCAACTTCAGTGATTAAAGATGCTCAAGTATTAGCTGCACAGGCTTTTGGTGGGCATGAAAGTTATTTTATGGTAAGTGGAACAACCGGTGCAGTACAAGCCATGATTATGTCAACTTGTAAAGCAGGGGATAAAATCATTATGCCTAGAAATGTGCATCGTAGTGCGATTAATGCATTGGTTATTTGTGGTGCAATTCCAGTTTATATTAATCCAGGAACGAATGATAGACTAGGGATTTCATTAGGAATGTCTACTAAAGAAGTTAAGCAAGCAATTTTAGATAACCCTGATGCAAAAGCGATTTTAGTTAATAATCCAACGTATTATGGAATTTGTTCTCATTTAGAAGAGATTGTCAAACTAGCACATGAGCATGATATGTATGTTTTAGTTGATGAAGCACATGGGTGTCACTTTTATTTTGGTGAAAATATGCCGATTACAGCTATGGCTGCTGGAGCGGATATGGCTGCCATTAGTATGCATAAGACAGGCGGTTCTTTAACACAAAGCTCAATTTTATTGAGTGGGGAACGAATTAATGCTGATTATGTCCGACAAGTCATTAATTTAACGCAAACAACAAGTGCCTCTTATTTATTGATGTCATCTTTGGACGCAACACGTAAAAATTTAGCTTTACACGGAAAAGAGATTTATCGTAAGACAGTTGAGTTAGCAGAATATGCACGTGAGGAAATTAATAAAATTGGTGGATATTATGCATATAGCCATGAATTAGTAAATGGAGATACAGTTTATAATTTTGATACAACTAAACTATCTATTTATACACGTGATATTGGTTTAACAGGTATTGAAGTATATGATATTTTGCGAGATGAATATAATATTCAAATTGAATTTGGTGATTTAGGAAATATTTTAGCGATTATTTCTGCTGGAGATAGAGGTCTTGAAATTGAGCGTTTAATTTCAGCGTTAAAAGAAATTAAACGATTATACGCTAAAGATCCTAGTGGAATGTTTGATCATGAATATATTGTACCAAAAGTGGTTTTACCTCCTCAAACGGCTTTTTATGCTAAGAAAAAATCGTATGTTTTAGATGAAGCTATTGGAAAAATAAGTGGAGATTTTGTTATGGCATACCCACCAGGAATTCCTGTTTTAGCTGCTGGAGAGGAAATAACAGAAGAAATTGTTCAGTATATTCGTTATGCTAAAGAAAAAGGCTGCTTATTGACAGGAACAGAAGATATGAATATGGAGCATATTAATGTTGTTGAAATGTAATGGTTTTAAATAGTCTGTGGTATATAATCAATCTAGTTTTTATTGGATAGGCAGTATAATACCAGATTTGAAAAAGGCTTATGGATATGGCAAGATATTTTGTTTAGTATGCACATCACATCAAATAGGTTGATTAAAAAAGAGGTGTGCAGGATTTTATTGTCATCATATTCTTGCACAATAGTAATGGGCTGGATTGATATATGGGTAAAGGACTATGAATGCATCTAACTAAAATAAAACCAATAATGAATGAAATTAGAAAAGGAGAAGAATATGGAACTTTGGTATACAGAAGAACACACACCAGAAGTGAGATTTTCGATTAAAGTCAATCGTCAATTAGTAAGTAAAAAAAGCGCTTTTCAACAAATTGACGTATTTGAATCAAAAGAGTTCGGACGTTTCTTAACTTTAGATGGGTATATGATGGTTACAGAAAAAGATGAATTTATTTATCACGAAATGATTACGCATGTACCTATGGCGGTCAATCCACAAATCAAAAGAGTGTTAGTCATTGGTGCAGGAGATGGAGGTACTATTCGTGAGTTGACGAAGTATGATACAATTGAGCATATTGACATGGTTGAGATTGATCAAGAGGTTGTAGAGATTTCTAAACAATATTTGCCACATACAGCGCATAAACTAGATGATGAACGTGTACATATTTATTATGAAGATGGACTTAAATTTGTACGTCGTTTTGAAAATGAATATGATTTAATTATTGTGGACTCAACTGATCCATTCGGTCCTGGAGAAGATTTATTTACACGAGAATTTTATGGAAATTGTTATAATGCATTGAATGCAGACGGTATTTTAATTAACCAGCATGAAAGTCCTTTTTATGCTCAAGATGCAGATGCTATGGTCAATGCACATGCACAATTAAAAGCAACATTTCCTGTTTCACAAGTGTATCAATTTCATTTGCCAACGTATCCTTCGGGACATTGGTTATTTGGATTTGCTTCCAAACGATTTGATGCACTTAAAGACATTCAAGTGGATACATGGAAACAATTAAAATTACCAACAAAATATTATAATACGGAATTACATTGTGGTGCATTTGCATTACCAAATTACGTAAAGGAGTTATTAGATAATGAATAAAAATGTGCATACTTTTATTGGGTGCGATGCAGAATATACAGAAAGTAAAATGGTTATCTTCGGAGCACCGTATGATAGCACAACATCATTTAGACCGGGAACGCGATTTGCCAGTACAGCTATTCGTAACGAAAGTTTTGGAATTGAAACATACAGTCCTTATCAAGATAAAGATTTAGAAGATATTAACGTATTTGATGCAGGAGATATTGAATTGCCATTTGGTAATACTTCTAAAACATTAGACATGTTAGGAGATACTGTGCGACAAATTGTAGATGATGGAAAATTTCCATTAATGATTGGTGGGGAACATTCCATTACAGCTGGTCCAGTAAAAGTTATGTTGGAAAAATATCCTGATTTACATATTATTCAATTTGATGCACATACAGATTTGCGTGATGAATATTTAGGTGTGAAAGAATCACATGCTAGCGTTATTAAGCGTTGCTGGGACATGCTTGGAGATGGACGCATTTTTCAGTTTGGTATTCGTAGTGGACAACGTGAGGAATTTGAGTGGGCAAAAGAACACACACATTTACAAAAATTCAATTTTGATGGATTGGAAGATGTCATTGAACAATTAAAGGGAAAACCAGTCTATTTTACACTAGATTTAGATGTATTAGATCCATCTGAATTTCCTGGAACAGGAACACCAGAAGCAGGTGGTGTTCGCTTTATGGAATTATTACGTGCTATTGAAAAGATTAGTGTGTTAAATATTGTTGCAGCTGATATGAATGAACTATGTCCATTATATGATCAGTCTGGGCAATCTACTGCTTTAGCATGTAAACTGTTACGTGAAATTATGCTATATTTTTATAAATAAAAATTGCTGATTATTAGGAGAGCGAAAGATATGGGAATTTAAAGTAGTTCATGAACGTTTAGGGAATATTAAGGATACTGTTGAATGTAAAAATTGTCATAATTATGTTAAAAGTAGGAAGAAAATTCACGTTATTTTTATACCATTATTTGTAACTAGTATGTAGTATTATTTAGCATGTCCTATTTGTTCATTAGGTTATGAAATTTCAAAAGAAGAAGCAGAAAAAATAACTAATTAGCATTAATTTATTCTAGTTAGTCATGAAAAGGAGAATGATAATGGCAAGAGCTTTAATTATTGGTGCGGGTGGCGTATCTAATGTGGTGTGCCACAAATGTGCACAAAATTCAGAAGTGTTTGAAGAATTTATGATTGCAAGTCGTACAAAATCAAAATGTGATGCAATTAAAGAAACAATTGAATCAGGTATTTATGCGGGACGTTCAAAGATTACAACTGCACAAGTTGATGCAGATAACGTTGAGGAATTAGTGGCACTTATTCGTGATTATAAACCAGAAATCGTTATTAATGTGGCTTTACCATATCAAGATTTATCTATTATGGATGCGTGTTTAGAAACAGGTGTTCACTATGTAGATACGGCAAACTATGAACCAGAGGATACTGCTAAATTTGAATACAGTTGGCAATGGGCTTATCGTGAAAAATTTGAAAAAGCAGGATTAACAGCATTATTAGGTTCAGGGTTTGATCCAGGTGTGACAGGTGTGTTTTCTGCCTATGCACAAAAGCATTACTTTGACGAAATTCATACAATTGATATTTTAGACTGTAATGGTGGAGATCATGGGTATCCATTTGCAACAAATTTTAACCCAGAAATTAATATTCGTGAAGTTACCGCTAATGGACGTTATTGGGAAAATGGACAATGGATTGAAACAAAACCAATGGAAATTAAACGTGAATATCATTTTGATGGTGTAGGTCAAAAAGATATGTATTTACTGTATCATGAAGAATTAGAATCTTTGGCATTAAATATTAAAGGATTGAAACGTATTCGTTTCTTTATGACATTTGGACAAAGTTATTTAACTCATTTACAAGTATTAGAAAATGTTGGGCTAACAGGAATTGAACCAATTATGTATGAAGGAAAAGAAATTGTACCATTACAATTTTTAAAAGCCTTATTACCTGATCCGGCTAGTTTAGGACCACGAACAGTAGGAAAAACAAATATAGGAAATATTTTCCGTGGAATCAAAGATGGAAAAGAAGTATCTTATTATGTGTATAACATTTGCGATCATCAAGAATGTTATCAAGAAGTAAAATCACAAGCAATTTCTTATACAACAGGTGTTCCAGCAATGATTGGTGCTGCCATGATTTTGACTGGTAAATGGAATAAAGCGGGTGTTTACAATATTGAAGAATTTGATCCAGATCCATTTATGGATGCTTTAAATGAATTTGGGTTACCTTGGAAAGAAAACTTTAATCCAATATTTGTAGACTAACGACAAAAGGAGAGTGAGTCAATAGACTTACTTTTCTTTTTGTTACTAGGAGGTGAGTGTTTTGAAGAAGAAATGTAATTATGTAGAGATTGGATTATGGTGTATATTATTGATTGTATGTTATTTAGCTTATAGATATATATTATATGATTATCTTTTACGTACTATTTTCTTTAGCTACAGTCATATTATTTATGTACATGTCATTGCTATTTTTATTTTAACGTACTTATCTCGTGTATGCTTGTTTATTATTCAATACAAGTACATTAAACATATTCATGTTTTTTATTTAAAATGGATATATTTTATCGTACTTATTTATATTTTGTTTTTCAAAACTATTGGTTTACAAGGCTATGAACTTGATCCATTATCATTTTTGTGGGAAATCCAAAATGGGAGTATTTCGTATCCAGTAATGAATATTCTATGTTTTATACCTATTGGATTTATGATTAAGCAAATGAAAAAACAGTGGATTTATATTATATTAGGATTATTGCTCATTGAAACGGTGCAATATACTGGACATCTAGGTATATTTGATTTTGGAGATTGCATAACCAATTTTATAGGAATATTGATAGGTTATGGATTTAGTCAATTAAAAATATATCAAACCATAACATCGAACTACATTCGTTAAAAACAGAGGAATAAAATACCTCTGTTTTTTTATTATGTCTACAATGTTCGTTAAAAATATGTTAAAATAGTAATAGGGATAGGGATGTTTTTTTAATCTAATTATAGGAGTGACTTATGAAAATATTGATAGTTGAAGACGAAAAAAGATTAGCAGACACGCTTAAACAAATGTTCATAGAGGAAAATTATTTGGTTGACGTTGTTTATGATGGTCAAGACGCTTACGATTACTTAACAAGTGATACGTACGATGCTGCTATACTAGATGTTATGCTTCCAAAAATGACGGGAATACAAGTTGTAAGTTTATTGAGAAAAGAAAACAATGCAACACCTATTTTAATGCTAACAGCTAAAGATCAAGTAGAAGATAAAGTGAGAGGTTTAGATAGTGGTGCAGACGATTATTTAACCAAGCCATTTCAAAAAGAAGAATTATTGGCAAGAATACGCTCGATTTCAAGACGTAAAGGGGAAGTTATTAATGATGATATTCATTATGTTGACATTACACTTTCACAAAAAACACAGGTTTTAGAATGTGGAGTAAAATCGGTTCGTTTAGGTCCAAAAGAATTTGAAATCATGAGATTGTTACTTATTAATCAAAATCAAATTTTACCAAAAGAGGACTTGATTTTACGTGTTTGGGGATTTGATTCAGATGCTGAAGATAATAATGTTGAAGTATATATTTCATTTTTAAGAAAAAAACTTCAATTTTTATCAAGTAAAGTAACCATTTCAACGGCTAGAAAAGTAGGGTACTTTTTAGAAGAAAAAGCATAATCATTTTGAGAAAGGAATGTGCCATGTTAAAACAGTTAAAATATAAATTTATTTTATTTACTGTGACTATTTTTGGTGTTATTGTGCTGACCGTTTCTAGCGTATTATATTATAGTATTCATAATCAAATGGAAAAACGAGTAGATAGTACCTTAAATCATGTGTTAAAAACAGATGAAAATATTGATATTATTTTAATTGATCCCTTTAAAATAGAAAGTTTATCAACAGATATGAGGTGGTCTTTTAAAATTACGTCAGAAAAGAAGGTTGTTGGGACTTATTATAAATTATCTGACCGTTTTGTAAATGATATTCTCCATTTAGCTACAGATACATCAGGATATATTGAATATAATCAAAAAATATTTAAATATTTGTCATCGGATTCGGATATTGCATTCGTTGAAATAACGTACGATGTGAAACGTGTTAGAGAAACATTATTTATGACGTTACTTATTGGGATAACTGCGATTATTTTAGTATGGATTAGTAGTACATTATTAGCCAATTGGGCAATGGTTCCAATTGAAGAAGCATGGAAAAGTCAGAAAAATTTTATTTCAGATGCTTCTCATGAACTAAGAACACCTATTGCAACGATTTCAGCCAATGCTCAATTATTAAAAGAACACCCAGAAGAAAGCATTCAGTCACGATTAAAATTTATTAATTATATTCATGATGAAACAAGACGTATGACAGAATTAGTGGAAAGATTATTATTTTTAGCCAATAGTGATGATGGAAAAATTAAACTGAATTTTACACAAATTAATTTATCCGATTTAGTGTATGAAGTTGCTTTGCCGTTAGAATCTATTGCATTTGAACAAGAAAAAGAATTACTATTTCACATTAATGATAAAGTTATTATTTATGGAGACACAACCCAAATAAAACAACTTATTGTTATTTTATTAGATAATGCTATTAAATACTCTGATAAACATGAAAAAATTGAAATCACTGTGCTAAAAAGCGGCATATTAAAAATAAAAAATAAAGGTGAAATTATTCCACATGATAAATTGAAATATTTATTTGATAGATTTTATCGTGTTGATGAATCAAGACAGCGTGATGTGTCTGGTTATGGATTAGGGTTATCTATTGCTAAAACAATTACGCAAACACATAAAGCAAAAATACATGTAACAAGTAATAAAGAACAAGGTACTATATTTACAGTACAGTTTATGAAGGGGACATTATGATTGATTATTATAAACAAGCATTAGACTGGCTATACGCACAGCCAACAGGAAAATCAAATCCTGATTTATCTTATGTAAAAGCCGTGTTAAAAGAATTAGGTTCTCCTCACCTTAAAGTTCCAGTTATTCATGTGACAGGAACGAACGGTAAAGGATCTACAATTGCTTTTTTATCACATATTTTGAAAGAACATGGATTAAATGTTGCAACATTTACCTCGCCACATTTATTAACATTTAATGAGCGATTTCAAATAAACCATTGCATGATTTCAGATGAGGAAATCGTAACGTATTTAAATCAACTTAAAAAATATCAATTGACACAATTTGAATTATTTACATGCCTATTTTTCTTATATATAGCCACACATCAACCAGATATTGCCTTAGTTGAAGTAGGTATAGGTGGGTTATTTGATACAACAAATGTAGTACAACCAGAACTTTCGATTATCACAAGTGTTGGAATAGATCATCTAGGTATGTTAGGTAATTCGATTGAAGATATTGCTAGACAAAAGGCAGGGATTATTAAAGAACATGTTCCTGTATTTATTAGTCTGGTGCCTGAAAACTGTCTAGCAATCTTCAAAGAAGTTGCCACTCAAAAGAAAAGCCCAATACATCTTTATCCTTATCAATCAGTAATTAACAAGTATCAACTGCTTCCTAATGGATTTACATTTGAATTTGACGGAAATACTTTTCAAACATCTATAGTGGGTAAACATCAATTGTTCAATGTAACATTGGCACTTGCTGCTGCAAAACATTATTTGAATGAAGGCTTTAACGTTGAATTAGCTAAGCAAGGGATACTGCATACGCATTGGTCGGGAAGAATGGAAAAAGTTTATGAGAAACCTATGATTTATATAGACGGAGCACATAATGAACAAGGTATTCACGCATTGATTGATACCATTCAAGAAAAATTTCCAACTCAAAAAATTAAAATAATTTTCGGAGCATTGTCACGTAAAGATTATTCAAGTATGTTAAGTCTACTTGCTAAAACGTTTGATACATACGTAACAACTTTTGAATACAATCAATCTGCAAGTTTAGAAGAATTAAATCAAATTTCTCCTCATGTTGTCCCTATTGAAAACTGGAAAAGTGCTATTCAACTAGATATTGCACATCAATTGGATACGGTCATTATCTTTACAGGATCACTTTACTTTATTTCAGAAGTAAAAACGTATTTTAATCAACTATAGATGCAAAAACACTCCTGTTGGCAATTCCAACAGGAGTGTTTTTGCGTTTAAAATGTGTTCAGAAATCCTATTTTAGATGTTTAGTCGATCTATTGCTAATCAAGATTGTAAATTCTCGTCTTTTATACGGTTATTTTATAAACTATTTCTAAAAATAGCTAGTGCGTCATCGAAATTTAATATTTCTAATCGACCAAAAGAACCATTTTCAGTACAATGTTTAGCCATTTGTTCAATGCAACTCGCATCAATATGTTTATCAGATAAGCGTGTAGGTGCATTTAGTGATTTCCAGAATTGTTGTAGAGCATCAATCCCAGCCTTAGCCGTTTCATACGGTGTGTGTTTATGAATATGAAAAACATTTTTAGCAAATTGTTCAAATCGTTCAATATGCTTTGGCATAACATAGTACATCCAATTTGGCATGATAATTGACAAGCCTTCAGCATGTGCAATATCATAGACTGCACTAATAGCATGCTCTAGAGCATGTGAACTCCAATCTCCAAGATATCCCCAACGTAAAGATCCATTTAAAGCAACAGTTCCAGCCATCATTAATGTTTCTCTGGCTTGATAGTCTGTTGGATTATCCACAACAATAGGAGCATATTGAATAATAGTACGTAGTATACTTTCAATCATTCCATCCATAACAGGTGTATGTTCAGCTTCATTGAAATATTGTTCAATTAAATGACTCATCATATCAATAATTCCATTTATACTTTGATGTGTAGGAAGCGTGTAAGTATAGGTTGGATCTAAAATTGAAAATGTTGGATAGACTAAAGGAGAACCCCATCCTAATTTTTGTTGAGTTTTTTCATTTGTGATAACACTTCCTGCATTCATTTCGGAACCAGTTGCAGCTAATGTTAAAATTGTTCCAAAAGGTGTTGCTTGAGTAGGTATATGTTTGCCGATAACAATATCCCAAGCATCTCCTTGATAATGGGCAGCTGCAACAATTAATTTTGTACAATCAATGACGCTCCCACCACCTACTGCCAATACAAAATCAATATTGTGTTCTTGAATAAGTTTTGCACCTTTTTGAGCAGTTGTGACACGTGGATTAGGTTCTACACCTGATAATTCAAATACATTAAAGTGGCTCAATTCTTTTTGAATATTTTGATATAAGCCACTTTGTTTAATACTCCCACCACCATAGACAAGAAGAATATTTTTACCGAATGCTTTAATTTCATTGGCAAGCGTTGAAAGTTGTCCTTGTCCAAAAATAAGTTTTGTTGGATTTTTATAAGTAAATTTGACCATATAGCATCTTCCTTTTCTTTAAAGTATATAAAGTGTACAATTAAACGAGAAAAGATTCAAATATGATATACTAAGAAAGGGAATACTATGTATTATTCAATCGTAAACTGGCAAAATCGAGTCTATTACCTTCTGTTTGATGAACAAGGATTGTGTTCTGTTGATATAGAAAAAACGTCATCTTATCAACAAGCCATATATAATGAAGAATCTATTTATCAAAAACAACTTATAGAATACTTCACTAAAAAAAGGAAACAATTTGATTGTCCACTTCATTTAAAAGGAACATCTTTTCAGCAAGAAGTCTGGCAAGCTCTGCAAAAAATCCCTTTTGGTCAAGCAAAAACTTATCAAGATATTGCTGAAACAATTCAACGTCCAAAATCATGTAGAGCCGTAGGTGGAGCAATAGGCAGTAATCCAGTATTCATTTTTGTTCCATGCCATCGTGTTATTGGAAAATCGGGACATTTAACTGGATTTAGTTTAGGATTAGATTTAAAAAAAGAGTTATTAGATTTTGAAGGAATCAAGTATAAAGAATAGGAAAACCGAAAAAAGTAATATAAAAAACATGAAAAATAGTTATAAAAATAAGTATAAAGAAATATAAGAAATAACTATAAAAGCAAGTGTAAAGAAATATGAGAAATAGTTAGGAAAGTAAGCATAAAAAAATACGAGAAATAGGTATAAGGCATTTAAAGGATAGGTTACAAAACAGATATAAAATGACGTGATACTTTCAAAAAACAAGAGCATATTCTAGGGAACGTTGTACATGTTGAAAAAGTGATACAAAGTAGAATAATGTATTAAGTAAGTTATAAAGAGTGAAAAAGGTCTATCTTAACATATTCTATAAAAAAGTAGGGAAATGATAAAAAATGAGAATTTTTATGTAAGACTCAGTACATACATTAAAAAATATATCTATGATAGTGTGGAGGGAAAGGATAACATTTATTATATTATTTTGTATTAGAATTGACTTAAATAGTAGACAAATACATATCTTTTTGTACATATTATGTTATAATATGTGCCAAGACTGTAGCTGTCTGATGATGAAAAGAAAGTAAAAGGAAAAAGATATGAATGGTGTATTAGCTTTATGGAAAGAAAGAGGCATGACAAGTCACGATTGTGTCTATAAACTAAGAAAATTATTTCAAACAAAAAAAATCGGACATACAGGTACTTTAGATCCAAATGTTGATGGAGTATTGCCAATTTGCGTTGGAAGTGCCACTAAGATGGTGGAATTTATGTTAAACTCTGCTAAACAATATACTGGCGAAATAACATTGGGAATAGCAACTTCTACGGAAGATAGTACAGGAGAGATTATTGAGCAAAGTGCAGTAGTTGAAATCCCAACTGCTAAACAAATTGATAGCATAATGCAAAAAATGACAGGAGAGATTATGCAAGTTCCTCCAATGTATTCTGCCGTTAAAGTAAATGGAAAGAAATTGTATGAATATGCTAGAGCAAATCAGACTGTTGAACGACCGAGCAGGAAAGTTAGTATTTATGAATTTAAGCGAATTAGTGATGTTGTTGTGCATGATAATCAAACGGTGTCGTGGAAATTTTGTGTAACATGTAGCAAGGGCACATATATTAGAACTTTGGCAGTTGATTTAGGCAAACTTTTAGGTTATCCTGCACACATGAGTGATTTAACACGACTGAAAAGTGCCGGAATATCGCAGCAGCAATGCGTGAAAATAAGCGATTTAGAAAAATTATCTTTAGAAGAACGGTATAGGCATCTTTTGCCGATTGAAGAAGTGTTTTTGGAATATGAAACGTATGAAATAGATGATGTATTGTGGAAAAGAGTAAGAAACGGTGCAGTTGTTGAAGTAATAGAGGGCATATCATATCCTATTTTTTTCACGTACCAACAAAAAATTGTAGCATTTTATGATAAACATACTAAATATTCAAATATGATAAAACCAAAGAAAATGCTGCTTGAAAATAAAGGAGATTTATGAAAGTTATTGAATTAAAAACAGTTAAAGATGTGGAAAAAATAGATGCACTTAAACAAACATTAGTGTTAGGGTATTTTGATGGCGTACATTTAGGACATCAATTTGTCATTGCTAATGGACGAAAAATTGCAAATACACACAGTGAATTATTAGCTGTTATGAGCTTCGATCAATCCCCTAGACAATTTTTTAATCCAGATAGTATAGGTTATAGTTTAACAACACGGCAACAAAAAATTAAACAATTAGAGAAATTAGGGGTAGATATTTTTTATATTGTGTCATTTACTCAAGAATTTTCTCGTTTATCACCAAATCAGTTCATTGATCAGTATCTTGTTCCATTATGTGCTAAACATATTGTGACAGGATTTGATTATCGCTTTGGAAAACATGCTTCGGGTGATATTTATACATTAAAAGCGTTGGAAAAAGGTCGTTTTAAGGTAAGTGAAATTGATAGTGTTGAATTAAATCATGAAAAAATTAGTTCTACAGTGATTAGACATGCTTTATTAGCTGGAGATTTGCCAAAAGCAAATCAGTTACTAGGTAGAGCTTATCAAATTGATGGGATAGTTATTCATGGAGATGCAAGAGGACGAACAATTGGATTTCCAACTGCAAACATTGAATGGAATAAGGAGCAATTATTATTAATGGAAGGAGTTTATGCAGTTCAGATTAAAGTTCATCAAAAATGGTATCAAGGTATGGCATCTATTGGACGAAATATAACTTTTGAAAAGAATCGACATGTGAGTATTGAGGTCAATATTTTTGAATTTAATGAGATGATTTATGGACAGAATGTTTCTATAAAATGGTATAAACGTTTGCGTAAAGAAATTAAGTTTAATCATATTGAGGGATTAATTAGACAATTAAATCAAGATAAATATGAAGTTAAACAATTTTTCAGCAAAGAGATGCCATATCTTCATAAAAATATATGAAATATAAGGAAAATAAGTGTAAATTTTATGTGTAATATGTAACAAAAAAGAGGTTAATTCGATATAAAAATACAAATGAATTGTGAAAGAATATCAAAAAACAGAAAAAAGATAGAAGATTTTTAGATTTTTGTTAGAATGGTCTGTTATGATAGTAACGTCAGAGAGTATGCTGAGGGAACTATCTGTAAATAAAGTAACAATAGAAGTGTAGAACTATTCTACAATGCAGTAACGATGATTTCTCATTTATTTAAAATTAGTTGTATAAGATAAACATGACTAATAACAGGGGATTCAAATTACCTATAGGGTTCTTCTACTTTATGCAGTTTATGAGATTTTTATATAGGATATATTAAGAAACAGATTAAAAATGTCAGAATTATTTACAGTAAATAATTCAAATATAGAATTAAAGAGGAGAAACTATGTATAAAATTTTAGTCGTTGAAGATGATCAAATAACAAGTCAAGTTATTTGTGAATTTTTAAAAGAACATCAATATGAATATACGGCTGTATTTGATGGCCAAGCAGCGTTAGATTGTTATAAAGAAGGATATGATTTAATTCTTTTGGATATTATGTTACCTAAAGTAAGTGGATTAGATGTTTTGAAGGAGATTAGGCAGTCATCGCAAATTCCTGTTATTGTGATAACAGCTCTTGATGATGAGTATACACAACTAATTAGTTTCAATCATTTGGTTAACGATTATGTCACTAAACCGTTCTCGCCCCTTATTTTAATGAAACGTATTGAGAATGTACTTCGACAAATTCAAACTCCAAAAACCTTAACAGTAGGAAATTTACATATTTTGTTAGACAGTTGTATGGTGTACTGGCAAGGAGAAGAAGTTAATGTTACAAAAAGAGAGTATGAAATTATAGAGTTTTTATCTAAACGAAAAAATCGTTTGGTACCAAGGGAACAATTGATGGAGTATGTTTGGGGATATGGAGAATTTGAGAGTCGAGTATTAGATAACCATATTAAAAATATTCGTAAAAAAATCCAAGGAATTCCTTTAGAAACGTTTAAAGGAAAAGGTTATCGCTTGAATGAAATGTAATATTAGTTTAGTCAAAAAGCACTTCTTGTTAATGACAATGATTGTTTTTATTGTTGTCACAACAATTTTATCAATTCTTTATTTTACATTGCCAGTATATTATAAAGTCTTAAAAATGGGAGAAATGGAAAGTACTTTTAATACTATAGTAACGCAGTTGAATGGGAATACTCGAGAGCAAATTGTCAATTCTATATCTCAATATGATGAGGCAACAAACCGTATTAATTTGAGTTTAAAAGATTCAAATGGTTCGACTATTTATCCTATGTATACAATAGATAGTAACGAAGATTTTAGAGTATATATTTATCCATTGCTAGATAGCTCTGGGGAAAGTGTCAGCACTCAAACATTGCATAGCACTATTCTAACGTCTACTGGTACGAAATTTCAATTAATAGGGAGATATTCCCTTCAACCCATCTCTGAAACGAGTCATGTGTTGTTGACACTTTACCCATTTTTATTGATTATTTCACTATTAATCGCAGGGATTATTTCATATATATTTAGCCGTATATCGACAAGGCGTATTATTGGAATTTCAAAAATTACACGTCAAATGAAGACTTTAGAACAAGATTTATCTTGTCAAATTGAAGGTGGAGATGAGATTGCTGATTTAGCAAAAGATATTAATAGTTTGTATAGTACGTTATTAATGACTATCAATCAACTTCAAGGTGAGATAGAAAAAGTGGCAGAGTTGGAAAGAGAAAAATCAGAGTTCTTAAGGGTGACGTCACATGAATTGAAAACACCGATTTCTAATTTGCAAGGCATTATTGATGGCATGATTTATAATGTAGGAGATTTTAAAGATAGAGATAAATATTTATTGAAGTGCCAGGACATTTTGGATGAGCAAAGGGAACTAGTACAATCTATTTTATCTCTATCAAAATTAGAGATTCCTGCTGAGCATGAAGAAGAACTTATTTCTATAAAGACACTTTTAGAAAATAAATTAGAAATGTACTATGTATTAGCAAAAGTTCGTCAGTATCATTTTAAAGTATCTATGGATGAAGATATAACCATTAAAGGAAATGCAATGTTTCTATTAAAAGCGATAAAAAATATACTGGATAATGCATTTCGATATACTAAATCTAATGGGAATATTGTATTGTTATTGCATAAAGGAGAACTTATTATAAAAAATCAAGCTGAACATCTTTTAAATGAAACGCAAATTTTAAACATTTTCAATCCTTTTTATCGTCCAGATTATAGCAGAAATAGAAAAGATGGTGGAACTGGTTTAGGTTTGTTTATTGTCAAACAGATTTTGGATAAGCATAATATTTCATATTCTTTTAAGCGAATTGGAGATTATATGGAATTTGTTATTCATTTTTATGAAGATCCACAAAAAGAACAATAAAAAATTGGTATTAGATTTAAAATGTGCATGATGTATTCACTTAGTTGTGAGAGTTATGCATTTTGAGTATGAAATAAAATGTGTTGGTCAAGAAAAAGAGTTTACCAACACATTTTTTATATGATTAAGTAAGAAAATCTTGTCTTAACCTACATAATTTAACAAAAATTCTGAATGTCTTGTGCATAGATATTTTATTATCTGGTGTTGAAGTATCTTTTTTTTAGAAAATCTATTATAATAAGGAAATTGAATAAGGCTAAAATGGATAGGAGAATGGTAGAAAATGACTAGTCATTTACGTCAAAAACAGGTTGTTTCAGCGTATATTCATATACCTTTTTGCGAGCATATTTGTTATTATTGTGATTTTAATAAAGTGTTTATTGAAGGGCAACCTGTTGATGAGTACGTTAATTTATTAGTTCGTGAAATGTCTTTAACAATGGCAAATTATCCTGATTATGAGATAAATACACTTTATATTGGTGGAGGTACACCAACTAGTTTAACAGCTAAGCAACTAGATCGTTTATTAGAGGGTGTTCATAAATATTTACCGATTAATAGGTTAGTAGAATTTAGTGTAGAAGCTAATCCTGGAGATATAGACAAGGAAAAGATGGCAGTATTAAAATATCATGGTGTCAACCGTTTGAGTATGGGAGTTCAGTCATTTCATGATGAGATTTTGAAAAAAATAGGGCGTGTGCATACAAAAAAAGATATTTTTAAATCTGTTGACCAAGCAAGGAAATCTGGTTTTGAAAATATTAGTATTGATTTAATTTTTAGATTACCTAAACAAACTATTCCATTATTTAAAGAAAGTTTACAACAGGCATTGTCATTAGATTTGCCACATTATGCAGTATATTCACTTATTTTAGAAAATAAGACAGTATTTTATCAATTAATGCGTAAGGGAAAATTACATTTGCCAAGTGATGATGAGGATGCTGATATGTATGAATTAGCCATGGAAATGTTAGATAGTGCAGGAAGAAAACAGTATGAAATTAGTAATTTTGCTTTATCTGGATATGAATCTATACATAATAAAACGTATTGGCAAAATGGACATTATTTTGGATTTGGTGCTGGTGCTCATGGTTATATTGAGGCAATGCGCTATAAAAATAATGGACCTATTCAACATTATTTGGATCCACTGAAAATAAACCAATTACCCATTTTTTCAAAAGAAAACTTGAGTAAAAAACAAATTATGGAAGAAGAATTATTCTTAGGATTACGTCAAATTGAAGGGATTAGTCAGGAATTATTTTTAAAAAAATATGCTATTCCAGTAAAAGAAGTATATGGTCAAACTATTTATGATTTAATAGATAAAGGTTTACTTGAGGAAAAAGATGGGTATATTAAATTAACAAAACGGGGTATTTTTTTAGGAGATACTGTTTTCCAGTCATTTTTAGGGTAAAAGTCATCAATTCGGTATATAATAAACAAGAAAGGAGTTGATTATATTGTCTAAACATACTTTATTTTATACACCAAAGTGTCCAGATTGTCCGCCTTTTATTGAGGAACTGGATAAACAAGGTATTGAATATGAAAAAGTAGATATTTTGGAAAACCCTGCTCATTTGAAACAATTTTTACGTTTACGTGATAATCGCCCAGAATTTGATGAGATTAAAAAATGGGGTTTTATCGGGATACCATTATTTTTAACTAAAGACAATAAATATATATTTGATATTAATGACTTAATGGGCACAACTTGTGCACCTACCCAATTTGAAAAATAAAGATACACATTAGTATATTGCAAAACACTTTATATTCTTCACATATTGTGTTACTCTGTGTATATAAAATAAAATTTGGAGGGACTATTTATGGTTTTCGAATTACCAAAATTACCTTATGAGTACACTGCTTTGGAGCCACATTTTGATGCATTAACCATGCATATTCATCATGAAAAACATCATCAAACTTATGTAACAAATTTAAACAATGCTTTGAATCAAACGCCTGAGTTATATAGCAAAACGGTTGAAGAATTAGTTACACATTTAGATGAGTTACCTGATTCAATACGTGGAGCAGTAAGAAATAATGGTGGCGGACATGCTAACCATTCGTTTTTCTGGACATCATTATCAGCAAATGGTGGAGAAGCACATGGCAATTTAAAACAAGCATTGGAAGACACATTTGGAACAATAGATCAATTTAAAGAAGCATTTAACAATGCAGCTAAAACTAGGTTTGGTTCAGGCTGGGCATGGTTAGTTGTTTCTAATGGTCAATTGGAGGTATTATCTACAGCTAATCAAGATTCACCATTAACAGATGGAAAAACACCAATTTTAGGATTAGATGTATGGGAACATGCTTATTATTTAAACTATCAAAATCGTCGTCCTGATTATATTGATGCATATTGGAATGTTGTTGACTGGGCTAAAGCAGAAGAACGTTATAATGCAGCTAGTAAAAAATAATTTTAAATAAAATAATCTGATAAATAAGTGCAGTACGCATTTATTTATGATATGTCCGTAGAGTTTTCTACGGCTTTTTGTGTTATAAGCGGGGGATGACAATGATTTTTTTAGGGGGTTAAAATTGGTTAGATATTTTGGATTTTTATATAAAAAATAAAAGGCGTAAACTTAATAGATAAATTAGTTATAACAAGTTTGACTTAGCAATATTTAAAAAATAAAAGCGTATATTTAATTTAAAAAAGGTGGTTTTAAATTAAATTGTTTACTTTTTGTTAGTATTTGCTAGTGAATGTTTAAAAAATAGTATATAATGATGATGATGAAAATATTATAGAGTGAGTTAATTGTATGAATAAATATAAACGATTAGAAGAAATTACAAAGTTAGTTAATGAAAAAGGAAGCATTAGAATTGCGGATATTGTGTCAATGTTAAATGTGACGGATATGACAGTGCGTCGTGATTTAATGGAACTTGAAAAACAAGGTGTCCTTATTAAAACGCATGGTGGAGCTAAAAGTAAAGTAGCGCTTAGACAAAGAGAACGTTCGCATCATGAAAAACATGCACAAAACATGGAGCAAAAACGATATATTGCAAAATTAGCAGCGCAAAAAATTGAAGAGGGAGATACTATTTTTCTAGGTCCGGGGACAACGGCAGAATTGTTGGCTGAAGAAATTAATAATCAAACTTTATCTGTTGTGACAAACTGTTATCCGGTATTTAACATTTTATTTAAAAAGAAATCTGAAACATTTAAAGTTTTTTTATTAGGTGGGCAAATGAGAGAACTCACGGAATCGTTTGTTGGTGAGATTACGAATACTATTTTAGAAAAGATGAAGTTTAATAAGATGTTTTTCAGTGGCAATGCTGTAAAAGGAAATGAAATTATGACATCGTCTTTTGCTGAAGCTTATACGCAGCAAATTGCATTAAAAAATTCTGTTGAATGTTATTTATTACTAGATAGTTCTAAGATTGGAAAAGAAGATTTTACAACATTTTATTATTTGACCAATATTACGGCACTTATTAGTGATAATGAAGATCTGGATAAATTACAAAATTTATCAGAATTTACAACAATTATTACTGAATAGGCTATTTTTTAATGTTTTAATCTATGTAGACATAACATAGACTCGCATCAAAGTATAATATGATAAATAGGAGAAAAATTACGCTATATAAAGTATGTACTATGATATACGTTATACTTAATTTATTTAGTACATATCACTCTAGTCCATAGTTTTTAGGTAAAAATTATATTATTTATATTTTGATAAGAAAAATTGGATAAAATTTTAAAAATAGTTATATTATGTTTAAATCGTGTTACATTCAAATTTTTTGGATGGTAATCAGTTTGAGAACAAATTGAATAGTTATTTTAGATAGAAATAAATGTAAAACTGTATGGTATCCTCATTTAGTTGTGAAAATACCAGACAGTTTTTTTAGATTATTATGATAATATAGCACAATACTTAATTGAGAATAATAGTTGTCTATTGGATAAAATGAGAGGAAACAGAATGTTTTATAGAAATGTGTTCAAAGATTTATTAATTAAGTATATATAAAATAGGTTATTAAAATAGCGATAGTGCATTCTATTTATATAAATAGTTTATTAAAGTATGTTTGACAATAAGGTTTATATGTTTAGCTGAAAAACATGTGAAAGATGTTTATTTTTTGTAAAAAGCAACATAAAAAAGTTTTACGAACAAAAAAGTAACATTTTTACAACAAAAGTTGTTGACAAAATGTTTGAAAAAGTATAAAATGATATACATAGGAAATAAAGCGTTTTCTATGTGCTTGCAATTTATTCTTAAAGAAAGGAGGTATATGACGTTATGGCAATCGTTATTGGATCTGATTCAGTAGGGAATGAGTTAAAAGAAGTCATTAAAAGGCATTTACAGGAAAGTGGACAACATTGTATTGATGTGACAGGACAAAATGTATGTGATTTCGTTGATGCAACATTGCATGTGGCACAAGAAGTCAAGAAAAATGACAATAATTTAGGGATTGTTATTGATGCTTATGGTGTAGGAAGTTTTATGACTGCAACTAAACTAAAAGGCATGATAGCTGCCCAAGTATCTGATGAGCGTTCAGCGTATATGACACGTGAACATAATAATTCACGTATTATGACAATAGGAAGTGAAATTGTTGGACATGCACTAGCCAAAAATATTGTAGATAGCTTTATTCATGGCAAGTATGACGGTGGAAGACATCAAATTCGTGTAGATATGTTAAATAAAATGTGCTAAAGATATAGAGGTAATTAAATGAAAATAGCAATCGGTTGTGATCATATTGTCACAGATATTAAAATAGCGGTATCAGATTTTCTAAAGTGTAAAGGACATCAAGTCATTGATGTTGGAACATATGATTTCACAAGGACACATTATCCAATTTATGGAAAAAAGGTAGGAGAACTTGTCGCTAGTAAAGAGGCAGACTTAGGATTTTGTATTTGTGGAACGGGTGTAGGCATTACAAATGCGGTGAATAAAGTACCTGGTGTTCGCGCAGCTTTAGTTCGTGATATGACAAGTGCATTGTATGCTAAAAAGACATTAAATGCTAATGTTCTTGGATTTGGCGGAAAAATTATTGGTGAATTATTAATGTGTGATATTATTGAATCGTTTATTCAAACAGAATATCAAGAAACAACTGAAACAAAACAGATTATTGATAAACTTTCGGCACTTGAATCTTTGCATATAAATCAAGAAGATCCTAATTTTTTTAATGAATTTTTGGAAAAATGGGAACGTGGAGAATATAAAGCGTAATAATGTATGTTTATAGGGAATACTATTAAGTGAATTAGATATAAATATGAATGCCATGGGTATAGAAATAAGTAAAATGTGCATGTAAATGTATTGTATATTTCGTGCGTTTATTTAATTGGAAACTAATAAACGATATAGGTGTTAAAATTGTAAAGTTTAAGAAAAGGATTGTCTTTTCTAACGGCATAGAATGTAAAAGGAGAAAAAAGATGAATAGAGAGGAATCAACATTATTAGGTTTTGAAATTGTAGCATTTGCTGGTGAAGCAAGATCTAAGCTACTTGAAGCACTTAATGCTTCTCAGCAAGGGAATTATGATAAAGCAGATCAACTTATTGAAGAAGCCAACCAAGCTATTGTAGAAGCACATAAAGCCCAGACAAGTTTATTGACTAAAGAAGCCTCAGGTGATCACATTGAATTGAGTGTAACATTAATGCATGGACAAGATCATTTGATGACAACATTATTATTAAAAGATTTGATGAAACATATCATTGAATTGTATAAAAGGGGAGCAGAGTCATGAAAAATTTAATTGCTCAAATTGAAAAAGCGAAACCATTTTTTGAAAAAGTGTCTAGAAATATTTATTTACGTGCTATTCGTGATGGATTTATTGCCAGTATGCCAGTGATTTTATTTTCTAGTATTTTTTTGTTGATTGCATTTGTACCTAATCTTTTTGGGATAAAATGGTCTGATGCAACAGTAGATATGATTATGAAACCTTATACGTATACAATGGGTGTTATTGCTTTGTTAGTGGCTGGGACAAGCGCAAAAGCTTTAACGGATTCATTTAATCGCCGCTTAGATAAAACAAATCAGATTAATTTCTTATCAACAATGGCTGCATCTATCACTGGCTTTTTGCTTTTAGCTTCAGATAGTTTAGATGGTGGATTTGCCAGTGGATTTATGGGAACAAAAGGGCTTATTTCGGCTTTTCTTGCTGCATTTGTTACAGTAAATATTTATTATATTTGTGTAAAAAATAATGTTACTATTAGAATGCCTAAAGAAGTCCCACCCAATATTTCTCAAGTGTTTAAAGATATTATTCCGTTTTCACTTGTTATTTTTGTATTATACGGAATCGATTTGTTTGTGCGTGCAAATATAGGAGTAAGTGTAGCAGAGTCCGTTTCAAAAATTTTTGAACCTTTATTTACTGCAGCAGAAGGTTATTTAGGCATTACAATCATTTTTGGAGCGTACGCATTATTTTGGTTTGTTGGTATTCATGGACCGTCTATTGTTGAACCTGCCATTGCTGCAATGTTGTATGCTAATGTTGAAACAAATCTTAAATTGGTACAAGCAGGTGAGCATGCCTCTAAATTGATTACATCTGGGACACAAATGTTTATTGTTACAATGGGGGGAACCGGGGCTACTTTAGTTGTTCCATTTATGTTTATGTGGTTGACCAAATCTAAACGGAATAGAGCAATAGGTAGAGCTTCTGTTGTGCCAACTTTCTTTGGCGTGAATGAACCGATTTTATTTGGAGCACCACTCGTATTAAATCCAGTATTTTTTATTCCATTTGTTTTTGCACCTATTGCTAATGTATGGATTTTTAAATTCTTTGTTGATGTTATAGGAATGAATAGCTTCCAAGTGAATTTACCATGGGTAACACCAGGACCACTAGGAATTGTATTAGGTACTGGATTTGGAATATGGTCTGTTTTATTAGCGTTTATATTAGTAGGAGTGGATATTCTTATTTATTATCCATTTTTAAAAGTTTATGATAATCAAATTCTAGCTGAAGAGCAGTCAGGAAAAATGTCTGATGAATTAACAGAAAAAGTAGCTGCTAATTTTAATCCTAAGAAGGTAGAGGCTGCTTTACATACACTTGCTGAAACTGAAAAAAAATTAAATCAATCCATTAATGTTTTAGTATTGTGTGCTGGGGGTGGAACAAGTGGTCTACTTGCGAATGCTTTAGTAAAGGCAGCTCAAGAATATCATGAACCAATTAAAGCAAATGCTGGCAGTTATGGAGCACACATGGATATATTAGGAGATTATGATTTAGTTGTTTTAGCACCTCAAGTAGCGTCTAATTATGAAGATATTAAACAAGACACAGAACGTCTAGGGATTAAATTGGCAAAAACAGAAGGTGCACAATATATAAAATTAACAAGAGATGGTAAAGGAGCTCTTGAATTTGTTAAACAACATTTTGAATGAGAGTAGGAGAGATGATTATGAAAAAACTTCCTAAAGATTTTATCTTTGGTGGTGCTACAGCAGCTTATCAAGCAGAAGGTGCGACCAAAATTGATGGAAAAGGTCGTGTAGCATGGGATACATATTTAGAGAAAAACTATTGGTATACTGCTGAACCTGCAAGTGATTTTTATCATCAATATCCTATTGATTTAAAGTTGAGCGAACAATTTGGGATAAATGGTATTCGGATTTCAATTGCTTGGTCACGAATTTTTCCAGAGGGATATGGAAGAGTAAATGAAAAAGGTGTGGAGTTTTATCATAAGCTATTTGCAGAGTGTTTTAAACGACATGTAGAACCGTTTGTCACTTTACATCATTTTGATACACCAGAAGTATTGCATGATAAAGGAGACTTTTTAAATCGAGATACAATCGAATATTTTGTTCAGTATGCTGCTTTTTGTTTTGAAGAATTTTCAGAGGTAAATTACTGGACAACATTTAATGAAATAGGTCCAATAGGTGATGGGCAATATCTTGTTGGAAAATTTCCACCGGGTATTGAATATGATTTTTCTAAAGTATTTCAATCGCACCATAATATGATGTTGGCACACGCTAAAGCTGTTAAATTATTTAAAGAAAAAGGCTATTCTGGAGAAATTGGTGTGGTACATGCTTTACCAACTAAGTATCCGTGTCAATTGGATAATCCAAAAGATGTGCGTGCTGCAGAATTAGAAGATATTATCCACAATAAATTTATTTTAGATGCAACGTATTTAGGGGAATATTCTAAAGACACTATGGACGGTGTTAAGCATATTCTATCTGTTAATGGTGGGGAATTAGTTATTGAGAAAGACGATTTTACGATTTTAAGAGCAGCAAAAGATTTAAATGATTTTCTTGGCATTAATTATTATATGAGTGATTGGATGAAATCATTTGAAGGAGAAACGTTAATTACGCATAATAGTAAAGGCGAGAAGGGAAAAGCTGTTTATCAATTAAAAGGTGTGGGACAACGTGAATTTAATGTTGACGTGCCTAGGACAGATTGGGATTGGATGATTTATCCTAAAGGTTTATATGATCAAATTATGCGTGTTAAGCGAGATTACCCTAATTATAAGAAGATTTATATTACAGAAAATGGATTAGGGTATAAAGATAAGTTCGTTGATGAAACGGTTTATGATGACGCTAGGATTGATTATGTTAAGCAGCATTTGAGTGTAATAGCTGATGCTATTCATGACGGTGCTAATGTTAAAGGATACTTTTTATGGTCGCTGATGGACGTTTTTTCATGGTCTAATGGATATGAAAAACGCTATGGTCTGTTTTATGTGGATTTTGAAACACAAAAACGTTATCCAAAGAAAAGTGCATATTGGTATAAACAAGTTGCTCAAACGCAAATAATTGATTAATACAAGGTGCCAATTCATAAAATAGCGTTTATATTCTTTGGCTAGAAACTATTTTACAGTTGAAAAAATTTTGGAGTTTTCATTATAGATTGGTAACAAAAAACAGATTTTGTGACATAAAAATAATCGTGTTGGTAAATTTTTTACTTTACCAATACGACTTATTTTTATACAGATTTTAGAGTTAAATTTGTAAAAATTTAATGATATTGTCTAATTTGAGGAGGAGTATAATTTTGAATAAATGTTTCTATATCTTGAATGGACGTAGCAAATAAAATACTATTATAGTCTTTTGTAGATAGGAAGCCTTCAGATATCATATTTTCAAAAAAATGTTTTAAAGAATTGAAATAACCTGTTTCATTGTAGAAAATACATGGATTATGATGTTGACCAATTCTTGACCATGAAATAACTTCCGAAATTTCTTCAAGTGTTCCTGGACCTCCTGGAAGAGCAATATAAGCATTTCCCAATGAAATCATTTTTGCTTTACGTTCATGCATATTTTTTACAATATGTATCTCAGATAAATGTTCATGAGCAAGCTCTCTTTCGACAAGAAATTCTGGAATAACTCCGATAACTTTTCCACCATTCTCAAGAACAGTATCGGCAAGTATTCCCATTAATCCAACTTTTCCTCCACCGTAAATGAGTTGATGATGTTGAGCAATCCATTTCCCTAATGCAATAGCATGATGCGTGTAATCCTGACGATTTCCTAGATTTGCACCACAATATACTGTAATATTCATAGTCTACCTCCTATATATGTTATGCATATCTGTAGTGTAGCATAATGTAAAAATCTTTTCCAAAATTATGTATGGTCTAGTGTTTAGTTATTATATTTAAAAAATGTAATCATAAATTTTTTCCTAGTTTGCTATGTCTAATAGGTGTTTTTATTTTTTATTGTAAAAACAGTAAGTTTAAATAAAAATAATTCACTATCAAATGAAAGATAAAAAATAGAGTTATGTATGGAGTCAAATAATAAAGTAATCCTATTAATGTATGTAACAAGTAAATTCAGTATAACAACTTGTATAAAAAGTTGATTTATTGCAAATTTTATCTTAAAATAAACTTAATAATTAAAAGATAGAGAAGGTGATGGCAATAGCTTATTATGATGATTATGTAATTAAACCTTATATTTCTCCAAAACGTGATTTAACAACAGAAGAATTTAAGCCTGTTCCACGTCGCAATATGGAATTATTAAGTGATTCATTATTGGCTGGAGATATTATTTTATTGTGGCGTATTCATTTTGGGACATTTACGAATGAAACAGTATTTCCTAAATATTTTGAGTATACCTATGGTATTCATGCTGCTAAGCATTTAGAAATGTTATTAGAAAAAGGATATGCTGTGAAAGAAGCAGCTTTTGATTCCTTAGATCATCTTAATGCAACACAAAAGAAAAAAATATTGAAAGCGAAACATGTTTCAGGATTATCAAAATTAAAATCTGTAGAATTGGATGAGGTATTAAGAAATCATTTTACAGAAGAAGAATTAGGGACATATTTTAGCGTTCGAGGGATTCTATTGAGTGAAAAAGGGAAGTTGGCTTTAGAAAAACATCACGATGTGGTAGATAGACACCCTAAGAAAAATATATAACAGAATAAATATGAATAAATATGCGAAAATCATATATAAAATAGAAAAATATTGATTTTAAATTTATTTTATTGTATTGTATAATTTAATAAGAATAGAGGAGGAATTAAATGTGACATACAAAAAGTGTTTTGTAGGAGCAATAGCACTAGCATGCCTTTCTGCATGTAATAATACAGATAATAATGGAACAGCTAGTCAAAATAAAGAGTTGATTTCTAGTGTAACACATGAAGGTACAAGCATTCAAGGAGGTACTTTAAAATACGCTATTATAAATGATAGTCCAATCTCCGGAATATTGAATAGTGTTTTTTATCAAAATTCGGTAGATTCTGAAGTGATTGACTTTTTCGATGAATCGTTATTTTCAAATGATGATCAGTTAAAAATTACAGATTCTGGTATTGGTAAATTGACTTATGATATAGAGAAAAAGACTATTACAGTTACTATTAAAGAAAATATTAAATGGTCAGACGGTCAACCATTGACAATTGACGATTACATTTTTGCTTTTGAAGTCATTGGACATAAAGAGTACCAAGGATTACGTTATGACAGCAATATGAAAATGATTGATGGTATGGCAGAATATCACGAAGGAATCACGCCTACAATTTCAGGAATTACTAAGAATAATGACTATTCTGTGACATTCCAAGTTAAAGAATTAAGTGCAGATGTCATACAAGCTGGAGGATTTTGGGCTAACCCTATGCCAAAACATATTTTTGGACAGATGGAAGTGAAGGATATGGCTGCTTCTGATGCTGTACGCAAAAATCCTGTTGGGTTAGGTGCATTTAAAGTAAAAAGTGTGGTATCTGGAGAATCTGTTATATTAGAAGCTAATCCGTATTATTGGAAAGGAAAGCCAAAGATTGAAAATGTTGTTATTGAAGTTGTTAACATCAATAACGCTGCTTCAGAATTTGCTAGTGGAAATTATGATATTATGGCGGTTCCTACTTCCAAAGAATACTATGATGCATTTGCTAAATTAAAAAATGCTACAATTTTAGGTTATTGGAGCGATGCTATTTCTTATTTAGGGTTTAAAGTTGGTAAATGGGATGCTACTTCAGAAAATGTTATTTTTGATAAGGAATCAAAAATGGCAAATAAATCATTACGTCAGGCAATGGGGTATGCTTTAGATTTAGATTCTTTTGCAACATCTTTTTACGATGTCTTACAAAAACGTGCTAATTCATTAATTACACCAAACTTTAATGGTTTTTATGACAGTAAATTAGAAGGGTACGTTTACAATGTTGAAAAAGCTACTAAATTATTAGATGAAGCAGGATATAAAGATATTGATGGTGATGGGTTACGTGAAGATCCAAATGGTAAAAAATTAACAATTAATTTTGCTTTTATGTCTGGTGGTAATGGAGAGGCACAAGCACAATATTATATCCAACAATGGAAAGCAGTAGGATTAGATGTTCAGCTGACAAATGGAAGATTGCTTGAATTTAATTCATTTTATGATTTAGTTGAAAATGATGATCCAGCTATTGATGTTTATTCAGCAGCATGGTCAATCGGAGGGAATCCTAATCCAGAAACGCTTTGGGGAAATAACCCAAATAATTATACACGATTTGTGTCATCAGAGCATGATGACATATTGAAAAAATTCTCTACAGAGGATATGTTTGATACAGAAAAACAAAAAGAGGCCTATCAAAAATGGCAAGCCTATGCGAATGAAGAAGCATTTGCTATTCCAACATTGTTCCGTGTTTCTCTAACAGCTGTTAACAAGCGTGTAAAATCTTTAAATATTTCTGTAGATGAAACAAACTATAAGTATAATTTACATAAACTAGAATTGACAGCAACTGAGCCGTTAAAATAGGTAAGTTTATAGTGAAAGATACTGATAGATTTTTCGTATAATAGCATAAAACTAAAAACTGGATAACATCTATACGATATGAAGTATAGGGGTTATTCAGTTTTTTATGGATGTACAATAAATTGTGTTGGTGAACAAAAAAGTTTGCCAACACGATTATTTTTATATAATAAAAAAACGTTTGTTATTTATTAATATGATGTATTTATTTTTGTTCTATATTAAATAGTGGGATGCGATTTTAGGCGCATGATATTCTCTATATCTAATTACTTTTATATAGTTTGATAAAAAATAAATGTCATTTGACAACTTTACAAATAGATGTAAATAAATTCAAATGAGATGGTTAAATATCTCATTTGAATTTAAAATCATTTTTTAGACGTTTAGTTAATCATTTAATTTTCTATTTTTTATAAAGGTATTGTTAGTGGGGGAGATATACAATAGTGTTTTAGGGTATCTATTTTTTTATGTTATTTGTAAATGAGATAAATTGCTATACAAGGTTTTAAATAAGGTATGGTATAATGTAAGTGATTAAACAGAAAAGGAGAAATATGATGCCAATTTATGATTGTCAGAGATGTGGATTTATTTATAATTCGTTTGTTGGAGATGCTAAAAATGGTGTTCCAGAAAAAATGTCTTTAAGTCAGTTAAAAGGAACGTTGTGCTATGATTGCGGAATGGCTGCTTGTAACCGGAAGCGACGTGAAACAAAGGCATATTCCGGTTTGGAAGTAGAAGCGTATCCCTATTTATGTGGACAGACGTCTTCTTTTGTGTATACAAATGAATGTCAAGGAAAACGTGTATTAGATGTTGGAGCGGGAACAGGAAAAATAGGGCAATCTTTTGCTGAAAATGGAGCATCTGTTACTTTTTTAGAAAAAAGTGACGATATGGTAAAATGTTTAGAATATGTTTCACAACGATTTGAGAATAGTACGATTGAACAAAAAGATATTTTAGATGCTCAGTTGTCTGATTTTGATATTATTGTTGCAGGAGATGGATTGTTACAACATGTTCAAACATTTCAAGAGCAAAGAAATGTATTTGAAAAATTAGCGTATGCATTAAATCTTAATGGAGAGCTATTTATTGAATTGTTTATTCCAAAAGGAATGACAATGCAGAGTAAACGAGTTAAAGAAGCTTATGAGGGAACGTATTATTTTATGGACGTTATAGCTGAATTGGATTTATTGTCAAAAGAAATTCGAACAGAGATTGCTATTGAAAAGGTTGTAGATAATAAAGTTTTAGAAAAGGCAAGATTCGAACGATTATTATCGTTAATTTTATTGAAGGATATTGAGCAGATGATTGAGATGCTCAATGAAAAATCAGATGGTATAGAATATGTATTAAGTGCATGCCAACAATTTGATAGTCCATCTACAAGTGATTATTTTAAAGTAAAAAGTTATAGTCAGCACAGAATGATTACACATGAGTGGATACATACTGGATATCCATTTTCTATGACTGACACACAACAAGTAAGTTGGTGGCGTTTGTG
This sequence comes from Granulicatella sp. WM01, assembly GCF_004570605.1. GTDB lineage: Bacteria > Bacillota > Bacilli > Lactobacillales > Aerococcaceae > WM01. The sequence goes on from NZ_SPPB01000004.1 coordinate 50,184, forward strand.
TATTACAAAGAAAAAACGTATTCAACATAAACGGACGTGTTGTGCAATGAAACATGCTAAAACGTGTGAAACACATAAATCATGTTCATAGTATTTTATTGATAAGTGATTACATTATATAAGAAAGGTTATAAGTTTATTGTAGCTATATATTTATTATTTAGGAGATGTTATATGATATGTTGTAAAATGATCTATTTAGTTTAGCAATTTTAATAAAATTATGAAGATTAATTGTTTATAGAATACGTTTTATGTCTATATACATGTTTATATAATTGAAAAAATATAGCAAGTATATTATAATGAAAGAGTTATCAATATATTAATGATATACAACAATAAATAAAATAAAGGAGTTTTATCTTATGCATAATATGAAAAAACTAATCTCAATGACGAGTGCGGTACTTTTATTATTTGCTTGTCAAGCAAATACAACAACTCAACGAAAGGATGCTAGTCAAATTAAACAGGAAAATAGTGCACAAAGTGGTGTGAACTCTGCATCTATTTCCGAACATAAAACAGTTTATCCGCTGACTATTCAAACATACGGATCAAATGGAGAAGCTATTTCTACAGTCTATCAAAAAGCACCAGAAAAAGTTGTGGCAGTTTATCAAGGAAGTATTGAAACATTGCTAGCTTTAGGGTTGGAAGATAGAATTGTTGCAGCATCTGGACTTGATAATGAAGTTCCAGATAATCAAAAAGCAGCATTCTCCAAAATTAACTATTTAGATAGTTTTACGCCAAGTTTGGAAGAAGTCACTTTATTAAATCCCGATATGATTTTTTCTTGGGGGTCATTATTTTCAGAGAAAACATTGGGAAATACTCAAGACTGGATTGATAAAGGAACGAATACATACATTAATACAAATACAAAGCGTGGAACAGATGTTGCACGTACTTTGGAAAATGAATACACAGATATTTTGAATATTGGAAAAATATTTGATGTACAAAGCAAGTCTGAACGTATGGTTAATCAAATGAAATCTACTATTGAAAAAGTTATTGAAAAAACGAAAAATATTAATGAAAAACCAAAAACGTTGATTATAGAGCCAACAGGTGAGGGCATATTGAATTATGGAAAAAATACGCTTGGTGGAGATATGATTACTCAATTAGGAGGACAGTTAAGTAACCCTGATGGAGCACAATTAGGAAAAGAAGATATTATTAAAGCAAATCCAGATGTTATTTTTGTGGTATATATGCCTTATGCTGGAGATAATGCTGAAGAAGTAAAACAAAAGAGTTTAGACGCTGTTTTAAATGATGACGCTTTTTCAAGTTTAAATGCGCTTAAAAATAAACGTGTTGTGCCAATCATATTGAGTGAAATGTTTGCCAGTGCCACACGTACACATGACGGAATTATTCACTTTGCTCAAGGTTTATATCCAACGACTGATTTAGATTTGGAGTAGTATATGCCACAGACAAATAAATATGTGCAATACGTAAAATCACTAGGATTTATTGTGATATTTTTGATACTCATATTAGGACTGGTTGCCTCAATTTTTATAGCTGTTACATTTGGAAATGCTAAAATAGATATTTCTGATGTGTATGGTGTTATTTTTTATGAATGGTTTCATTTAGACGGATTACAACAGTATGCAAGTGGAGCAATTCATGATGTTGTTTGGATTATTCGTTTTCCACGTGTCCTAATGGCTTGTACAGTAGGTATGGGACTGGCAGTATGTGGTGTTGTAATGCAAGCAACTATAAAAAATCCTTTAGCAGATCCATATATTTTAGGTGTATCGTCTGGAGCAGCTTTTGGAGCAACTTTAGCAGTATTTTTTGGTGTTGGAGCAATTTTTGGGACACATGCTGTAGGTGTTATGGCTTTTGCTGGAGCAGTTATTTCCTCGATTATTGTATTATGTATTTCCAGTCGTTCAGGAGGATCTGATGTTGGACGATTAGTTTTAGGTGGTATTGCAGTGAGTGCAATTTGTTCATCATTTACAAGTTTTATTATTTTTATTGCGAATAATCGGAATGCAACGAATGAAATTATGTTTTGGACTATGGGAAGTTTATCGGGTGCTAAGTGGAAAACAGTAGTTGTTGTCCTACCTATTATGCTAGTGTGTACAAGTATATTTTGGAGTCAGTTTAAATATTTAAATGTGATGCTGCTTGGTGATGAAACGGCTATTACTTTAGGTGTCGATAGTAGAAAATTAAGGCGAATATATATGCTGATTGCTTCGTTAATGGTTGGATTTGCCGTATATGCTGCTGGTGTGATTGGCTTTGTCGGATTAATGATACCACATGCTATCAGAATGGTGTTTGGAACAGATCATAAAAAAATAATTCCAATGAGTGCATTAGTTGGTGGAATCTTCTTAATTTGGGCAGATATTTTGTGTCGTATTATTTTAGATCATGCTGAAATGCCTATAGGTATTTTAATTTCTGTCATTGGAGCACCGTGCTTTATTTATATGATGTTCAAAAAATCGTATAGTTTTGGAGGGAAAAGTTGATGAATGTAAAGATTGAACAACTTAAGCTATCTTTCCAAGATAAAATAGTTTTAGATAATATTGCAATGCATGTACAGGAGAATAAGTGTGTTGGTATTATTGGACCAAACGGCAGTGGAAAGTCCACATTATTAAAATGCATCTATAGAATATTGACGCCTGATAGTGGCAAAATTTGTATGAATGGTATTGATGTAAAGACATTAAGTTACAGACAGGTTGCTCAGCAGTTAGCAGTTGTAGCGCAACATCATCACTATAATTTTGATTTTCTAGTGAAAGATATTGTGATGATGGGACGTGTGCCACATCAAAAAATGATGCAGAAAGAAACAGATAAAGATTATGTATTGGTTGATCAAGTGTTAGAAAAAATCGATATGGTAGAGTATAAAGAAAGGTTTTTTTCTACTTTGTCCGGTGGAGAACAACAAAGAGTGATTTTAGCTAGAGCTTTAGCACAAGAACCTAAATGTTTAATTTTAGATGAGCCAACTAATCACTTAGATATTAAGTATCAGTTACAATTAATGCGTATTGTTAAGTCTTTAGGAATTACAGTTATATCAGCTATTCACGATTTAAATATTGCGATGAATTTTTGTGATGAATTGTATGTTTTAAAGGACGCTAAAATTATTGCTAGTGGAGCACCTGAATGCATACTAACACCTCAGTTAATTGAAGAGGTTTATCGTGTAAGAAGTCAAATTTTAGAAGATAGCCTTGGTCAAAAACATATTGTATTTTTACAGGCATAATCTAAAGGACTAAGGAAAAATCATGTATGTCTGAAGTGAGATGTTTAAACCTGCGGAAAATCTTTGGTTATAACCGAAGGTTTCTCGCGGGTTTTGTTATTTTTATGGGGTGTCCGCCAATTTGTGTGGATAGGATACCAAATAATGTGGATACGCTATGCCAAAAAGGTGTGGACATGAATCGGTCGGAATTTTTAAAAATTCCGACCGATTTCATGTATGTAGAGTATCATTTTATTGTTTTATATTAATTATAAACTAGAAAGAAAAATTGTCTTTATTGATGACGTATATTAATCTTTTTCGACGTCTCTCATGATTACGAATACCATGAGTGTTGAATAATATAGTTTTTAACTGTGAATTAATACTTTCTGCAATACTACTGTTAATTCTTTTGCCATTAATACGTACAAAAGAATTGATAATTTCTGTTCTCCAATTTATTATCATTTGCGCAAAGTTATTTAGCTCAGGTATATCAAAATGTAAAATGTTTAGGATAATCTCATCGATTTCTGATTGTGCCTCTTCTGGTTAATAATTATATTGATTAAAGTCCATATACAAATGGTAGACAGTATATGCCCCTCGTAAATCTGTATGAATATTTAACAACTTATCTAAAAGTTGTTGGCGATTTAATATCATTTTAAAACGTTTATTATACTTACCAGGTAATGTGAATAAAAATTCATTCCGTTCAATGAGTAGACTATGCCATTGTTTTAATAGATAATATTCATGTGTATTAGGTAAGTAATGTTTCAATATTCGATTTCTAATACCATATATACACTGCTGTAGCTGTTGAATGACATGGAAAGCATCAACAGCTACTTTTGCATGTCTAAAGAAATGTTTACTAATATCTAAATAAGGCTTGTACATATCAATTGAAATATATTCAACTGTGTCTAATATACGGCTATCTATTTTACTTAAATACTGCATTAAGTATGTCTTTTTTCTGTCGGGTAAAATATCTATGATTTTACGATTTAAAAAATCGTAGAAAATACAAGCATATTTAGAATGATAGTCATTATTTTTAGTATAAAATTCATCAATACATATGACACTTGGAAATATTACTGGTGATGATGAACAGTATCTATCAAAAATACGAATGACTGTGGATTCTGGAATACCTACTATATTCCCTACAGAAGCAAAAGTTTCATTTGGTTGTTTCAGTAAATGCATAATCTTATAAATTGTATGAAATGACAATTTAGATTGTCTAGGAAAAACAGGCGTGTGTGAAGCAAACGTTTTGTGACACTTCGTACACATGAGACGTTTAATACGCAATTTGACGATTAAAGTGGTAATAACGTCCATACTAATATGACAGCTTTTAGTGTAATAGCCTTTACTTCTACAAGAAGAATGACAGTAGGGACAAGTATGGTGTATTTGAGCCAGGGTAATTAAACAGAAATTATTATTTAAATCTAAGACATAATCAACGATGTCTTCTTTACGTAAATTTAATGAACGTAATAAAAAATCAGTGTTATGTATCATATGACCTCCTTTGATACTCTACACTGATAGCATATATTTTTGTGATGTAAAATAGTAACTTATTCTGCCGTTTTGTGGGGTGGATAAACTCCACACTATTTGGTATAGCGTATCCCCATCCACATAAAATGGCATTATCTTTTTTTATGTGCTATCTTAAAGGTTAAAATATGGGGGATTCATTAAATGGTGTTAGTGAAAAACAGATTTTTTCAAATAATTATATAAAAATAATGGTATTGCAAATAAGAAGAATTTACAAATACGATTTATTGTAACTTGAGTTAAATTGTATATAAGCTAGTATTATTTAGTTAGTTTATGCTGAATATTATTTTTTACTGTATAGAATTTTAGCTTTTTTTGAATAAGTACTATACAGTATTGTATTGATAATTTATTGACGTACTATTTGTATCTATTTTAAGAGGACAAAAAGCTGATAAGCAGCACATTAATTAATTTAAAGCATAAAATAAACAATTCCAACGTATTGTAGAACTGATGCAATTAAAATGAATATATGCCAAATCAGGTGACAAAACGGTTTTCTTTGAGCATAAAAAATAGCACCAAGAGTGTAGGATAACCCACCAGCCAACATGAGAATGGCAAAAATTGGTTGAGATTTTTGCAAAACAACGGGAATAATGAAAATGACAAGCCATCCCATAATTAAATAAAGTGCTAGACTGAATTTTTCATTGATTTTTGGTGTGAATATTTTGTAAAAAATACCAAATAATGTAATTGACCATTGGATTACAATAATAGTATATCCAAGCCAACCATCTACTAATGAAAGTGCTACAGGTGTATAGCTACCTGCTATTGCAATATAAATCATACTATGATCAATCATACGAAAAACGTATTTTTGTGTGCTTCTGTAACTCATAGAGTGGTAAATGGTAGAGGCTAAAAACATGAGTAGTAAACTAATAATAAAAATGGATACACCTACAACGGCTTTTAAATGATAGGCATGATATGTGTAGACCACAGAAATAGGCAGTAAAACCAACATAGCTAAAGCACCAATGCCATGTGTAATAATATTGCCGATTTCTTCTTTTATAGAGAGTTGTTTACTCAGTTTTGATGTTGTCATGTGTTTTTTCTCCTTCCAAAGTCAGTATAAGTGTACGTGTTTTTTGATATAGTTTTAATGTTTGGCAAGCAAAAGTAATAATTTCAGGTGTGTGTTCATTAGGTGTATCGAGCATACAGCTAATAAAACTGTTATATAGTGTATCTGTTTCATGTTTTTGTTTTAAAAGGAATAAAGTTCGGCCAATATCTTGGATAGAAAATACTTGTTTTAGCAATGTGATCGCAATAAGTTGAGCGATTTGAATACGATTATATTTCTTTTTATATGGTTTGTTTATATGTCCATGTTTAACATAGTTGTTAACCATAGATGATGTCAATTCTTTTTCTGTTTCAGTTAGCTGATTGATGTATAGTAGAACTTGATCTAAGTATAAATCTAAGTTGGGCAACTCTTTCCAGTATGGAAGATTTTTCATTTTTGTTTTCAACACCTTTTAATCTAGTTTTTATAACTGGATTATATAATGTAGAGGTATAAAAGTCAACTAATGTCATTTAAATAAAAAATACATAAATGCTAAGGTGTAGTAGAAAATAAAAAAATATACGTAAAGTTTTATGTATTATGCATAATATTAAATTAAAAAGTGATGACTAATGTCATAACATGAATATAAAAATAATAAATATTATATTATTTTTTTGTGATATATTTTATAATTAAAAAGTTAGTTTAATAAGTTGTGAATATATCATTGGAAATTCAATTAAATTAAGGAAATGACTTGATGGTTAGTGCTGTCTATGATATAGTAAATTCAATAATATGAAGGGAGATTTTAATATGTATGTGAATAAATTAGGGAGTTGGATTAAACAGAATAAGGTATATCTTGGTTGTGGAATAGGTACAATTGTGGTATTGAGTGGTGGAATGATACTAGGACTTAATGGACAAAGTCAACATGTTGCAAAAATGGAAAGTACCACGACTAAAGCGACAACACAGTTAAGTGTGCAAAGTCAAACAACAAAATCATCTCGTGAGATTGCTCAAGAGAGTAAGGTAGAAAGTATGCTTGCCGTAGAAGTGAGTGCAGATACAAATGTTGCTGAAATTGAAAAAGAAATAGATGCTATAGGAAATCAACAAGACAAGGTAAAACTACAAGAAAAACTTGCTGAGGTAAAAGAGCAAGTGAAGAAAAAACAACAAGAACACCAAGCAACACAGCACGCACAAGCGACTACACAGGTAAAAGAAAACCACAGTTCAGCACCACGTCAAGATGAAACCAGTCAACCAGTTGTACAATCCAAACCGACACACACTCAACGTTCAACACAAGCTCCTACTCCAGTTCAAACACAGGCAGTAGTACAAACCACGCAAGCACCAGTAACAACAACGGTACAAACAACCCAAGCAACAACGCAAAAGTATCGTCTGAATTCTTTAGGGAATAGTGGTATGGAATTTGCGACATATGATGAGGCTATGGAATGGGGATATGAAGAACAAATAAATGTTAAAAAACCGTATCTTGTTATACAAGTTGTATATTCTGATGGCAGTTCAACATTTTCTGTTCATTGGCAATAATTTTTATAAAGAGTCCTATTACTAGGGCTTTTTTTATTGAATCAATCGCTAAAGGCAATTGTTAGGGACAAAAGACGTATAACAGCGTCTTTTTTTATTTTCCAGAAAAGGAGGGGAGGAATGAGATTTATTCGTGCTATGCCCTGTAAAAAATTAATGTAAATAACGTATATTAGATATGACATACAAAATAAAAAAGGAAGTGTAAAAACGTGATTAAAAAAGTAAAAACAATAGCGTTCGTATTAGGTGTTTTATTGGGAACACTAACCGGAATAATATTTCAAAAAAGTCCAAAGGTTGTCTTTGCGGATAGTGGCACACTACAAAAAATAGAATCTAATGTAACACCGTATGCAGAATTTAGACATAAAGATGCTTCAAGAAATACGTGGTATGAAGGTGGACATATTTTATTCATAAATGGTGAAGTGGTTATCTGTTTAGACCCAACCACTTACGCTTATGAAGTCGGATATGCAGGGAAAGAATTTTCTGATGTTGAAGAATTGGCAACATCTAGTGGTAGAAAGTATATTGTAGATATAGATTTACAATTAACATTAGCTTTAGTGAGTTATTATGGGTATCAACAAAATCCTAATGATTTGAACTATCATTTTACCACATGGATTGGGTATGAATTGCTTGGATGGAACATTCAAACAGTAAGCAATGGAGCGACTATGGAACAATATCAAGCCTTTAAAGCAGATGTAATGGCTAAAGTTAATAATTATAAAAAGACAACATCTTGGAATGGACAATCTTTTACTATTAAGGTTGGTGAAAGTATTACGTTGACAGATGAATATAATGTCGTTCAAAACTTGGTTATTCCGTCTGAAATCAATGGATTTACAACATCTGTGAATGGTAATCAGTTAACAATAACAGCTACTAAACAAGCTGAAATAGGAAGTATATCATTTAGACAAACTAAAGATAGTAGAATTCATGGAGTATCAGTTGTTTATCGGGCTGATGGTTCTCAAACAGTCGCAAAACTACGTATTGGTGACCCACAAAATGCGACAATCGACCTTAACGTCATCAAAAACGGCAATATCAAAATTGTCAAAACAGACAGTGAAACAGGGCAACCGTTATCTGATGTAGAGTTCGGGGTGTTTGAACAAGGGAGCACTACACCATTAAAAACAGGGGTAACAGATGGAAATGGTGTGTTGGAGTTTACAGACTTAGATCCAAAAACATTTGATATTAAAGAGCTGCGTACTAGAGAAACGTACCGTTTAAATGACAAAGTGTATTCTGTGAGCGTTCCTGCAGGTGAAACGGTGACAGTAAATGCGACAAATGTCGTGAAAAAAATGCGTATCTCTGTGTCTAAACATTTAGATACAGCTTTAGACGGTTCAGGTACGCGTGCAGCAGGTTCAGGCATTACTTTTGATATTGTTTCTCTAAACACACATCAAGTAGTGTCTCGTATGGTCACAGACGCAAACGGTTATGCCATATCAGAGGAATTACGTCAAGATGACCGCTATCAATTAGTAGAACATACTCCAGAGGGCTATAAATCAACTGAACCAATTACTGTTGAACCAACTGGAGAAGATGGAAAGATTTATCACTACATTGTTGAAAACAATGCTAAAAAGTCTTATGTACAGATTGTAAAAGTTGACGAGGACACAGGCGAAACGATTAAAGCCAGTGGAGTATCTTTCCAATTGTTCAAAGATGGTCAATTGGTTAGTCAACAATTGACGTATCCGTCTATGCAAACCATTGACACATTCACAACAGGTGCGAATGGTCAAGTGACTTTACCACAACAATTAACGTACGGCACATACACGTTAAAAGAAGTGAAAGCACCAACTGGTTACGTGTTATCTGACAAGCCATTGACAATTGATATTACTGGAGAAGATACGCTGGTTACGGTTCGTTTTAAAAATGCTGCTCAAAAAGGTGTCATTGCATTATCAAAAACAGGTCAAGTTCTAACAGGTTGGCAAACAGACGCAAACGGTGTGCATACACCAGTTTACCAAGACCAACTTATTGGTGGAGCAACGTTCCAATTGACTAATGTTAACACAGGAAAGAGTTTTACAGTAACAACTCAAGCAGGACAAGTGTTACGTACACCTGAACTTGATTTAGGAGAGTATGATGTGGTAGAAGTATCTGCACCAAAAGGGTATATGACAGACAATACGGTGTATCGTGTGTCTTTAACCCCTCAAGCCCAAAGCGTCCGTTTAGATGTGAAAAGTCTATCTGTATACAATGAGCGTAAAACATTAAGCATTCCAGTTCAAAAAATCTTTGAACAGTCTGAACAGTTTACTCATGACCAATCTGCAACAATTGGGGTATACACAAAAGAGGCATATCATGAAAATGGTGTGGTGTTACCCGCTCATACTTTAGTGGGGTTACAGAGTGTAACAGGTCATGACACGGTAATTTTTAACCATTTACTGTCTGACATGAGTGTTTACGTTAAAGAAATATCCTCTTCAGAAGCGTATACCGTAAATGAACAAGCCTTTGAAGTGAGTGTATCAAGTCAAGATACTGCTATGGCACAGACAATCGTGATTGAAAACACCTTAAAACGTGGCTCACAAGAATTGGTGAAAGTGGACGCTTCAAGTAAAGAGGTGATTGCAGGAGCAACATTCCGTTTAGTTGCTGTATTAGATGACCACACAGAAAAAGAAGTCGGCACGTACACAACAGATGATAATGGAAAAATTGTGTTTAAAGATTTAGAATATGGACACTATTTCACTCAAGAAGTGGCAACTTTACCGGGATATTTATTAAACCCTACACCATTTTTCTTTGAAGTGATTGGAAAAGAAGCCCAAAACGTTAAACCAATTGAAGTAGCCAATGAACCAATCCCAGCGATTGTGACAGAAGCAACATCAGAAACAGGCGGTAAAGTGGTCTACAAACATGAACAAATCAAAGAAGTGGCACACTTTAGTCACCTTGTCATTGGACAAGAATATGAAGCAGTCGCTAATATGTTTACGGGTGGTGGGCAATTATTAGGCACACAAAAACGGACATTTATCGCAACAGACACCACACATCAAGAAGTGTTTTATTTTGACGTGGGACATTATGGCGATACGGTATTCGGAGAAGAACTATACCGTAAAGGTGAACGAGTGGCAGTCCACTTTGATTTAGCCAATAAAAAGCAAACAGTCAGAGTATTAGAGCCAAAAATCAACACATTTGCCAAAATTGGTGGCACAAAAGAAATGACGGTAGGTGAACATAAGGAACTTGTAGACACATTAACGTATACAGACTTTAAAAATGGCAAAGTGTTAGTCAGTACATGGGTTGTTAAATACGGTACTGATGAGATAATTGGCGAAAAAGTCGAACAAGTTTTAGAACTAGACGGCAACGGAGAAGTGAGCGTAAGGCTAGACAAGATTGATACAAGTAAATTACCTGCAGGTAAATACACCATTATGGAACAAGTATTTGACGTTAGTGAACACAATGGAAAAGTGGAAAAAGGACATCTTATCAGTGAACATGTGGACAATACCGATGAGAACCAATCCTTTACAGTTAGCCAACCCGTACTGCCATACACGGGAAGTGAGAACAGTGTGTTGTTTACGCTGACTGGTATAGTTGTTGTGATAATTGGAGGAGTGCTTTTACTGAAAAAATAGTCGTGTTCCTGAAGTTGCTAAGATTTTGAAAAAGATAAAAACTATTATAGTAGTCTAATTTTAGTAATTGAGATAATATTACCATTTACTATATAGATATTAAAAATAAAGAAAATGCATTTATATAATATGTATCCATGAAAATATTTGATATACTAAATCATTAAAAATATAGCATTTTACATGTTTATATGATGTTATTTTTTCCCGTGTTGTAAAGCCAAGTGCAATAGTACATGAAAAATACTAAAGCCACAGTCTATGTCTGTGTGCGACATAGTTGTTTTGTAATGGAATAGGTGTAACGGTCAAGGTATTAGCGTAGCGAGCCTTTACGGTTACACCTATTCTGTTATAGTTTATGTCGTTGCACACAAACGATTAAACATAGTATGAGGTGTATCATAGTCTAGTATACGTCTAGGTCTATTATTTAACGCATTTTGTATAGTTGTTATCATTTGAATAGGTACTAAATTAAATGATTTTCCCTTTGGTAAAAATTCTCGAATTAAACCATTGTGATTTTCATTAGTCCCTCGTTCGTACGACGCATACGGATGTGCAAAATATACTGCGGTTAAATAGCTTTCTAATTCTGTTAATCGTGAAAATTCTGAACCATTATCTGCTGTTATACTTTTAAACCATTTCTTACCATACTGTTTAAATATCT
>NZ_SPPB01000050.1 GCF_004570605.1 Granulicatella sp. WM01
ATCTTGATAGAACATAGTAGGTGTATCCTTTCAATTTATATATGTATATTATAACAGTTAGTGAGGAAAAATGTATAAAATAAATGTTATACGAAAAAAGACCGCTGACAGTTATATTTGTCAACAGTCTGAATCGTGTTGGCGTTGCCAACACGATTTTTTAGTATGACATGCTCGTCGGACTAAAAATCAATCCTCGCAAAACAAGGACTGATTTCTTGCTTAGATTATTATCTTGAACGGACATGTAAACAAATATTAGGTTTGATAACAAATAGAATAATACAGATGCATAGTCTAAAATTTGATACTATACTAGAAATCGCTGATGATAAAATTTAGCATAAATGGTAAGTATCTTATTGAGGACAAAGTGTTTGAGTGCAATATAGCTTATTAAATAGAGTGTAAGAGCAAGATAGTGATGTACGCAATGGTAAAGGTTACGATATATTTGTAGATTTGATTAAACATACTCGTTCAGTTAGTCATATATATGGATAATTGTGTGGCAAGGAACTATTTGACGGCAAGATATAATTAGTATAGAATAAAATAAGCATGAAAACAAAGATGTAAATAATCACTCGATGTGAATATGTTGCATCTTTATTTTTTGGTAACTGTTAGGAGGATTTATGGTCTTTAATATTGAGGAAGCGTTATGGTATATTCTTGTACCACTTACATTTCTTATCTTGGTTATATTCAAAAAATGGGTCAAAAGAATTGGTGTGTTAGAATGTTCTTTTCCTGTGACAACTCTATGTATTGAGATGATTGGACGTTTATTTGTTCAATATTCCATTTTACCATATATATTGTTTGCTTATGTATGGATAGCTATAGTTTTATTTTTTTATAATTATAAAACAAACTATTATTTTACAGTGACACAATTTTTTAAAAGGGTATTTAAAGTGATTAGTTTTGTAAATATTCTCGTATGGTTAAGTATTGCTATTGTAAGAGTGGTGTCTATGTTTTTAGTGCAGTAATTTCATTCTTTAGATTGATGTAAAAAAATAAAAACTATGATAGTTTATAGAAAATATAACTAATGGAGGAATTGGGATGTTAGAAAGTAATGAACAAATGAAACAGAACGAAGATAGCTTAACTAAGCGTGAAGTAGCAGAAAAATACCGCAAAATTGTTCAAATTGGAGCGAGTGTTGGATTATTAATTACAATTTTACTTGTATGGTTTATTGCGACAGGAACATATTTCAAACCTGCTTCGGAAGGGGGAATGTTTGAAGTTCATTTAAGACAATTAGGTGTATTTGGACCTATTATCTTTATGATTATTCAAGTTATTCAAGTTGTTTTGCCTATTATACCAGGAGGAGCAGTTACATTAAGTGGAACGGTAGTTTTTGGATATGTTTGGGGATTTGTCTATAATTATACTGGAATTTTCATTGGGTCAATGATTGCATTCCATTTAGCTAGACGATATGGTGAATTTTTTGTTAAATGTTTTATTAGTGATGAAAGTTACGATAAATATCTTGGTTGGACACGAAACGAGAAACGCTTTTCTTGGATATTAGGGATTTTATTCTTTTTACCGGCTGCACCAGATGATATTTTATGTATGATAGCTGGTTTGACTACTATGTCATTTAAAAAGTTTGTGCTTATTTTTATTCCAACAAAAGCTGTGTCAACATTTGTATTTGCTTGGTTACAACAAGAAGTTTTAACATATTTTTTAAATACGTTATGGCCAAACATAGTTGATTTTTGGACACATTTATTTTAATCTAAAATAAAGTAGACTAGCGTGTTGTTGCCTAGTCAACTTGAATAATTGGAAAAAATTGAAAAGAGTATATACACATCGTGTTGGCAATGCCAACACGATTATTTTTTTGGTAAAGTAGCTAGAGAAAAGGTGAAATCGAATCTTAGATAAAAGTTATTTAAAATATCATATTCTGAACAGAAAAAAGCTAGCCTTAAAGCCATTTTTCTCCCGTTTATACGAAAAAATCTCTTTAACGCATATCATCAGTACGTATTGACTGAGTGCTGGAATCTTTAGGCTAGACTATCTATTTTGTGTGTCACTTAAAAGGAGTAGTGTAGCTAAACCCCTCATTTTCATATTAACGCAAACATCTTTTTTCAGCGTATCGCTAGTATATATAGACCAAGTGCTTTTGACTATAGGACAGACTGTGATATATTGTGTATCCTTTAAAAGGAGTAGTGTAGCTAAACCCCTCATTTTCATATTAACGCAAACATCTTTTTTCAGCGTATCGCTAGTACATATAGACCAAGTGCTTTTAACTATAGGCTAGACTGTGGTATGTTGTGTGTCACTTAAAAGGAGTAGTGTAGCTAAACCCCTCATTTTTATATTAACGCAAACATCTTTTTTCAGCGTATCGCTAGTATATATAGACCAAGTACTTTTAACTATAGGACAGACTGTGATATGTTGTGTGCCACTTGAAAGGAGTAGTGTAGTCAAAGCCTATATTCTCATATAAACGCAAACATCTCTTTAATGCATACCGCCAGTACGCACAGACTAAGTGTTGACCCCTTTAGGTTGGGTTATTCTATTTTGTGTGGTGTAAAAAAATCCCCTAAAATTACTGTTTTTTCGTTTGAACACAAAAGTTCTTACTTAATTGATAGATTAGATTTTAAAATGTATAGACTTGTGTGCTATACAAAGAGAACTAATGCTCCAAAAGTTTTTCTTTTTTATTAAAAACCAAGATCTTATGGCTTTAACATGTATGTGTGCATATATTAAGATTAAGCCAAACGCAAAAAATTATGATACAATAACTAAAAAATAAAAGGAGTGAGTAAATGTACCCTAATTTATTAAGTCGGTTTCTCAGATATTGTCAGATAAATACACGTTCAGATGCAAAAAGTTCTACGATACCAACAACTAAAGAACAAGTTGAATTTACATTGCTTTTAAAACAAGAATTAGAAAACATGGGACTAAAAGATGTACATTATAATGAAAATAATGGATTTTTAACAGCAACTTATGCAGGAAATGTGCCTCATGCCAAGGTTATTGGATTTATTGCACATGTTGATACGGCAGATTTCAATTCTGAACATGTAAAGCCTAGAGTACATGAGCATTATACTGGGAGTGATATTTCTTTAGATGAGGACGGAAAATATGTATTATCTATTAACGAATTCCCTAATTTGAGAGATTATATTGGAGAAACATTAATTACAACAAGTGGCGATACATTACTTGGTGCAGATGATAAGGCAGGGATTGCTGAAATTCTCTCGGCGATTGAATGGCTACAAAAAAATCCACACGTTAAACATGGAGATGTGCGTATTGCTTTTGGTCCCGATGAAGAAATAGGACGTGGGGCTGACTTATTTGACGTAGAGCATTTTAATGCTGATTTTGCCTATACAATGGACAGTGGTAGAGTTGGGCATCTTGAATTTGAAACATTTAATGCATCTCAGGCAAATATTACAATAAAAGGAATTAGTGTTCACCCAGGAACTGCCAAAAACAGAATGATAAACGCTTTAAAACTCGCATTACAACTCGATGCACAATTACCACAACATGATGTTCCAGAAAAAACAGAAGGATATGAGGGATTTTATTTACTGCATAATTTAGAAGGAACGATTGAAGAAGCTAAAATGACATACATTATTCGAGATCACGATAGGGAAAAATTTGAAAATCGTAAACATACCTTACAACAAATTGTGACACAAATGAACCGGCAACTAGGAGATGAACGCATTCATATCCACATGTTTGATCAATATTACAATATGAAAGAAGTAATTGAAAAAGA
The DNA here is from genome assembly GCF_004570605.1 of Granulicatella sp. WM01. GTDB lineage: Bacteria > Bacillota > Bacilli > Lactobacillales > Aerococcaceae > WM01. The sequence continues at coordinate 3,824 of NZ_SPPB01000050.1, forward strand.
TTTATCTATCGTTCAGCTTGCCGTAGATGCCATGCATGCTCTAGGTATCACGCCGATTATTGAACCTTTTAGAGGGGGAACAGACGGATCAAAAATTTCCCATCTAGGATTGCCTACACCGAATCTGTTTGTAGGGGGAGAAAATTTTCATGGGCGCTATGAGTATATTACATTGGAATCCATGGAAAAAGCTACAGCATTAATCATTAAAATCTTAGAATTGAATGCGCAATAATAAGTGGCGATATTTTATAGAATAACATAATCAGATTGATAGCTACTGACATGAAAATAGATAAAAGAGTAAAGTGTCCAAACATCTAGTATATAAAGACTAATAAAACTATCGAAAAAAGAGAAAATTTTGACACATTATTCTTATTAAAAAGAAAAAGATATAGTACACATAAAATAGTAACGTTTCATTAAGAAAAGAGACATGTCACGTACAATTATTAAAACATACTGAACGCATATTAGTAGATAAAGCAAAAATACGATGTATATTACGCCGATATAGCTATATTTGGTAACATCTGTGTTGAGTAGTGTGCATGTATACGTTATGTAAATATCTTTTCCAATTTATAGAATACTCCATTTAAAAACTTAGTTGTGATGTCTGATATACGTAGATAAATAGCTTTGCAAGATAAACTGATTACAATTAGGACAGTTTCTAGTAGCAATTATATGAAAACAGTTTTGAACAGTATGATAGTTATTGTATATATGCTTTATCAAATAAGTTAGTACCAACAGAGATAACTGATATGGAAGCATATATACTATAAAATTGATAGAATGTATGATACAAATGAAACTACAAAACGGCTTTAACTTAAAGATACGCTCTAAGTTAAAGCCGTTTTTGTGTTAAATTAATATATAAGATGAGATGCAATATCATAAAAAGTTGCTTGATAAATAATGTTTATCAATGAATGGTTAACATACTAAGCATGTCTAATGTTAGCACAATAATGACTAAAATAACAAATAGTTTATGTAAAAATAATATGAACAACGTATATTATGAATAGAAAGAGATAAAGGAGAGAGATAGATGAATGATGTATCAGTTATTGGGCGTTTTGTGAAGCCAATTGTAGTAAAAGATTTAGGCGAGGAAAAATATGTGATAAATAATGTGCTTGCTATTCCAAGAAAAAAGAAAGTAGAAGGACAACAACAAGCTGATTTTGTGCCGATTGTGGTTTGGGGGAATCTAGCAAAATTAGTTGAAAAATATTGCCAAAAAGGAAATCTTATTGGAGTCAGTGGACGTTTAAATTCCAGACAGTACGTGACAAAAGAGGGAAAAAGTATGGTTGTAGTTGAAATTATTGTCAATGATATTCATCTAATGGAGGGAAAACGATACATTGAGTAAGTGTTATAGTTGTTGAAATGAGTGTCTTGTGATAATATTTAAGAAGTATCACAAGTAACATTGTAGGTGTATTGGAGTAAAAAGAGTCATATAGATGGGAGCTTATTATGAAAATTGAAGTATTTGATAGAGTGATGTCTGTTAAAGATGAAAACGAAAAAAGAGAATTTGGTCGTGTTAGGCTAATCTTAGAGGGATTAGGTAGTTTAGAGGGAATTGAAACAACGTATAATGTCCACGGAGAAGATGAATTTCCAGAGTATGTTATCAATGTATTACATCAAGAGGGGCTATCAGTATTGCCATTAACGTATTTAGATAGCGAATTAGTGAAAAAGTCTGAATATTTAACAAATGATGAATTTATTGAGTTGACTGGTGTTTCATTTGTTATAGAGGACGAAGAACATTTAGGGAAAAATCACATTCATGAACATGGAGAGTGTAGTTGTGGGCATCATCACTAAACTGTTAACAAGAACACCGATTTTTATTCATGATGAAAGTGAACATATTCATAGTAATCTATATCAACCATTTGCCTTTTCTGATGTGTTTTTGCGAGAAGTCAACAGGGATGTTGATAAAACAATTTTGCACATTTGGCCAATGGAACAAGTTGTTATTTTGGGCATGATGGATAGACGCTTGCCTTATTGTGACGAGGGAATTAAAGCTATTCGTACACATGGGTATCGTGCAGTTGTACGAAATGTTGGAGGTCTGGCTGTAGTTGCTGATACTGGAGTTTTAAATTTTTCATTTATTTTACCTAAGAGAACAGATAGTATTTCTATTCAAGAAGCATATTTGCTAATGACCCAGTTTATTCAAGCGATATTTGTGGAAGAAAATGTGCGTATTGAACACTACGTGATTAAAGATTCTTATTGTCCAGGAGATTTTGATTTAAGTATTTCGGGTAAAAAATTCGCTGGTATTGCACAAAGACGCTTTAAAGACGGGATAGCTATTTCAATTTATTTAAGTGTTTGTGGCAATCAAATGAAGCGTGGCGAATTGATTAAGACATTCTACCAATATGGGAAAAAGAATGAAAAAACCAAATTTTCTTTCCCTCAAGTTAACCCTAGTTCAATGGCAAATTTATGTGATTTATTACATAAAAATTTAACCGTTGAAGAAGTAAAGCATCGCATATTAGATACTTTACAAAAAATGAACAGCCAGCTGCTGACTTTACAACTAGATATGCAGATGAAAGAAGAATATAAACTGTTTTATGATAAAATGATTGAAAGAAATCGTAAAATATAGGGTAACATATTGTATAATGTCTTGGAGATAGAATGCGTTTAGAGTAAGCTGAGTGGATAAAAATTATTCAGCATTATTATGTGATGAAAAAATTAGTACGATATATTTAGTGAACCAATATTTAAAAATATAATGCAGATAAAAAATAGATGTTAAGTTAGTAGATATGGATTAGACGATACAGGCTTTCATAAAGCATGATAAACTTTATGGGGCTTTTATTGTCTTGATAGATACGTTTTGAAACGGAACGTATTGTATAAAAAATGTAAAAAATAAGACTTTTTGATAGTCTATTTATTAGTATGTTTAATAAGTTATATGTCGTTGGATAAAAAATATATAGGCTTAAAAATTCAAGTTTAAGTCATTTTATGACGATTTATCCAGCCTTTAAAAAATGAAATATGGAGGGATTGTTTGGCTGTTATTTTAGATAAATTGAAAGAAGTGTGTTATTCTATTTTACCTGTATTTGTTGTGGTAATTTTATTAAGTATGAGTCTTGTAACTATTTCATTTGCACAAATGGCAAGATTTGTCATTGGAACGATTTTTGTGCTAGTGGGACTAACTTTATTTTTAATTGGAGTAGAAAAATCTGTGACGCCACTTGGAAAAGTGACCGGTATTTCTCTAGCAAAAACTAATCGTTTATGGATTGTGTTGCTAGGTGGATTATTAGTAGGCTTTTTTGTTTCCATAGCCGAGCCGGGATTGTTTGTGCTAGCAAATCAAGTTAATACGGTAACGGCAAAACATATATCTACATTGACAATTTTGATTGTTGTATCTATTGGCTTAGCGTTCATGCTTTCATTAGGATTTATGAGGATTTTTTATAATGTATCACTATCTGTTATTTTGTTAGGTTTATATAGTTTAATTTTTGTATTGTCCTTTTTCACATCACGAGAGTTTTTAGCTATTGCTTTTGATGCTTCTGGAGCAACAACTGGTATTTTGGCAGTTCCGTTCATTTTAGCGCTGTCTGCTGGGATTTCACGTTTGAAAAAAGATGTCAAAAGTTCCGAACAAGATAGTTTTGGACTGGTATCTATTGCTTCAGCAGGAGCTATTATTGGCATTATGTGTCTTGATATTTTTTCAAAAGTTACACATTATGATACAAATGTAACTATTTCTGCAAATCATTCTTCGCAAATTTTTGCTCCATTTATGTCTGATTTTTTGAGTAATTTATTTGATAGTACGATCGCTATGTTACCTTTAGTCTTGATTTTTATACTATGTAAACGTAAATTTTTTCATTTAAAAACAGCACAAATATACCGTATGTCTATTGGTTTTGTGTATGCTTTTTTAGGAATTTTATGTTTTTTTATTGGCGTAAATACTGGATTTATGGACATAGGCATTGTAATTGGTCAACAATTAATTATGTTGGAAAATAAATGGATCGTTATCAGTGCAGGATTTATTATCGGCTTTATTACCATTTTAGCAGAACCGGCTGTACATATTTTAACGTATCAAATTGAAGACGTTACAAGTGGGTATGTGAAAAGAAAAGCGGTGCTATTGTCGTTAGCCTTTGGTGTAGGCTTAGCCGTTTTATTGTCTATTGTACGTATTCTTGTGCCTGAAATCCAGCTGTGGCACTATTTGTTACCAGGATATGCCTTATGTTTAGGATTAATGTGTGTGACACCAAAATTATTTATAGGGATGGCATTTGATGCAGGTGGTGTTGCCACAGGACCGATTACCGCCACATTTATTTTAGCCTTTATTCAAGGGGCAGCGTTCACTTTTGAGGGGGCAGATTTAATGATTGACGGATTTGGTATGATTGCCATGGTTGCAATGATGCCGATTTTAACATTAGAATTATTAGGCATTTTATTTCGGATAAAAATGAATTTAAGAAAGGGCGTTTAATATGGTTACACCATTGAGTGAAATTGTTTATTTTATTGTACCTTATGGAATAGGAAGCAAAATTGTACAATGTGCAAAAAAACTTGGAGCTTTTAGTGGCAATATCATTTTAGCAGAAGGAACGGTAGCTCACCATGTATTAGATTTATTATGTTTAAATGAGAATAAAAAGGAAATAGTGACATTATTTATAGCAGATGACAAACGAGAACATATTATGGGTCATATTATTGAGCAGTTTAAAATTGAGAAAAAGCACAAAGGAATTGCCTATACTATTCCAAATTACGATAGGGAAAAAGGAGAACAAAATACAATGTATCAGTTAATTACAGTAATTGTTGATAAAGGTGTTGCCCAAGAGGTTATTTCAGCTTCAAGTAAAGCAGGTTCTAAAGGAGGAACAATCATTAACGCTAGAGGGTCATCAATTTATAATACACAACGTTTGTTCCACATGGAGATAGAGCCGGAAAAAGAAACGGTACTAATTGTTGCTTTACAAGAAAAAGTTGAGGAAATTATTGAGGAAATTGATAAGTCCATTCATTTGGAAGATACACATAGTATTTTATTTGTTCAACCTATCCAACAAGCGTATGGCATATTAGAGTAAATGTAAAGAATTTTTGGACAAAAAAGCATTTAAATGTAATAAAATAGTAGCGTATCTGCACTTATATATGGTAGAATGTAACAGAGTAAATACAAAAGGAAGAAAAACATGGCAAATATTTTAAAACGATTAGTTGAAAATGAAAAAAGAGAATTAAACCGTTTAGAAAAAATTGCAGACAAAGTTTTTAGTTATGCTAAAGACATGGAGCAAAAGACGGATGAACAATTACGTGAAAAAACAGAAGAATTTAAAACACGCTATCAAAACGGAGAAAGTTTAGATAAATTATTACCTGAAGCATTTGCACTTGTGCGTGAGGGGGCTAGACGTGTGTTAGGTTTGTACCCTTATAAAGTGCAAGTTATGGGTGGTATTACACTACACGAAGGTAATATTGCTGAAATGAGAACTGGAGAAGGAAAAACATTAACGGCTACAATGCCTGTGTATTTAAATGCTTTATCAGGAGAAGGCGTACACGTTGTAACAGTCAATGAATACTTATCTAGTCGTGATGCAAAAGAAATGGGCGAATTGTATCAATTTTTAGGATTGAGTGTTGGATTGAACACAAGTGAAAAAAGCCCGTCTGAAAAACGTGAAGCCTATGCGTGTGATATTACGTACAGTACAAATAATGAATTAGGATTTGACTATTTGCGTGATAACATGGTTGTTGAAAAAGAAAGTATGGTACAACGTCCATTAAATTATGCCGTTGTAGACGAAGTGGACTCTATTTTAATTGATGAAGCACGAACACCTTTAATTATTTCAGGGGGTGCAGAAAAATCAACAGCAATGTATTTACGTGCAGATTTCTTTGTTAAAGGATTAAAAGAAGAAGAGCATTATACAATTGACTTGCAATCCAAAACAGTATCATTGACAGATTCAGGGATTGAACGTGCAGAGCATGTATTCCATTTACCAAACCTATATGATGTTGACAATACATTACTTGTACATCATATTTCACAAGCTCTACATGCTAATTATATTATGACACTTGACGTTGACTATGTTGTGGACAATGGCGAAATTAAAATTGTTGATCCATTTACAGGTCGTGTTATGGACGGTCGTCGTTACTCTGACGGTTTACACCAAGCTATTGAAGCTAAAGAGGGTGTGGATATTCAAGATGAAACACGTACAATGGCGACAATTACATTCCAAAATTATTTCCGTATGTATAAAAAATTATCTGGCTGTACCGGAACAGCTAAAACGGAAGAAGAAGAATTGCGTGAAATTTACAATATGCAAGTAACACCTATTCCAACAAATAAACCGATTGCTCGTATTGATGCGCCAGATTTGTTGTATCCAACACTGAAAAGTAAATTTAGAGCCGTAGTTGCAGATATTAAAGAACGTCATAGCAAAGGTCAACCTATTTTAGTAGGAACGGTTGCTGTTGAAACATCTGAATTATTGTCTAATATGTTAGTAGCAGAGGGGATTCCTCATGAAGTTTTAAATGCTAAAAATCACGCTAAAGAGGCTGAGATTATTATTAGTGCAGGGCAACGTGGCGCAGTAACGATTGCAACAAATATGGCAGGACGTGGAACAGACATTAAGTTAGGTAAAGGTGTTAAAGAGCTTGGTGGATTATGCGTTATTGGAACCGAAAGACACGAATCTCGCCGTATTGACAATCAGTTACGTGGACGTTCAGGTCGTCAAGGAGATGTAGGTGCTAGTCAATTTTATTTATCTTTACAAGATGATTTAATGAAACGCTTTGGTAATGAACGGACAAGAGAATTTTTAGCTAAATTAACAGAATCAAGTGCTGATGGTGAAGAAGATGTTGTTATTCAAAGTAAGTTGTTTACTCGCCAAATTGAATCTGCACAAAAACAAGTTGAAGGAAACAACTACGACTCTCGTAAGAGCGTTTTGGAATACGATGAGGTTATGCGTGAGCAACGTGAGATTATGTATAAGCAACGTCAACAAGTGATTGGAGAAACAGAATCATTATCTGATGTTGTAAAAGGTATGATTAAACGCACTATTCATCATGAAGTGGAGGCACATACATCAACAGATAAGAAAATTCCTTGGAATTTAGAGGGATTAGTTAAGTTTGCAGGTAATGTACTCGTTAATCCAGAAACAATTTCTGTATCTGATTTAGAAAATAAAAAAATTAAAGAAATTGAAGCCTATTTAGTTGAACGTGCTATGGAGCAATATGATGAAAAAGTTAGTCAACTACAATCACCAGAATATTTATTACAATTTGAAAAATTAGTTGTGTTGCGTGTTGTAGACCAAGAATGGACAAGTCATATTGATGATATGGATCATTTAAGACAAGGTGTCGGATTGCGTTCGTATGCTCAAACAAATCCATTAACGGAATATCAAAATGAGGGATTCGAGAGATTTAATATGATGATTAAAACAATTGAGTTTGAAGTATCACGTATTATTTTGAAATCTACTTTACGTGCTAATGTGTAATACAGATAAAAACGTGTCGTACGACACGTTTTTATCTGTAAAAAGAGTATTTAGGAAAGGAATAATATGGAATTAGTAGAGATTAAACAATTTATTGAAGATGCTAAACATCAACTAAAAACCTTTGGGCATTCTCTTTGACTTAGAGAAATTAGAAACGGATATTGCCGAGTATGAGCAAGAGATGTTAGAACCAACTTTTTGGGATGATGCCAACAAAGCAAAACAAACGATTGATGCGTTGAACCAAGTAAAAAGTGTGTATGATACGTACATGCATTTAGTCGTGCAATTGAAAGATATTAATGAATTATATGAATTTATTAAAGAAGAATTTGATCAAGATTATTTTGATGAATTAGTACAAACTTGTCAAACATTAAAAGAGCATCTTGCATCATACGAATTGATGATGTTATTAGATGGAGAGCATGATAAAAATCATGCAATTTTAGAAATACATCCAGGAGCAGGAGGAACAGAATCGCAAGACTGGGGGAGCATGCTCCTTAGGATGTATACACGTTGGGCAGATAAAAAAGGGTTTCAAGTGGAAACATTAGATTACCAAGACGGAGAAGAAGCAGGCATTAAGAGTGTAACCTTGCTCATTAAAGGATTAAATGCGTATGGCTACTTAAAAGCTGAACGTGGTGTACACCGTTTAGTGCGTATTTCGCCTTTTGATGCTGCTAAAAAAAGACATACTTCTTTTGCATCTGTTGATGTAATGCCTGAAATTGAAGATACTGTTGAAATTGACATCAATCCAGATGATTTAAGAATTGATACATTTCGAGCAAGTGGTGCAGGTGGACAGCATATTAATAAAACATCTTCTGCTATTCGTATCACGCATATTCCAAGTGGCATAGTTGTACAGAGTCAGTCGCAAAGATCACAATTCCAAAATAGAGATCAAGCCATGAAAATGTTAAAAGCAAAATTGTACCAAATTGAAGAAGAGGCACGCATGGCTGAATTAGATACTATCCGTGGAGAACAAAAAGAAATTGGCTGGGGCTCACAAATCCGTTCTTACGTGTTTCATCCGTACGCTATGGTAAAAGATCATAGAACTAATTTTTCGCTTGGACAAGTCCAACAAGTTATGGACGGGGATTTAGATGCGTTTATTGATGCTTACTTAAAATCACGATTAATGAAAGACAATCAAGAGTAAACTCTATTACTTTACACTTAATAATGGCTTTGAGCTTGGGATAATCAAGCTCAAAGCCATTATTTGCAATTGTGCTTACAATCATTATAGCATGCTTAAAAATAAGAAAAAGTAGTCCGTCAGTGCCGAGTATTTTAAGAATGCTAGTTTAACGAAAAGCCGTATATAATGCGTAACATCTTATAAGATATAAATCTAATAAAAACTTGTACTCTGTTGATGTAGTGCAGTTAGGCTAAAGTGCATATAATGCGTAACATCTTATAAGATATAAATCTAGTAAAAACTTGTACTGTGTTGATGTAGTGCAGTTAGGGGAAAGTGCATATAATGCGTAACATCTTATAAGATATAAATCTAGTAAAAACTTGTACTGTGTTGATGTAGTGCAGTTAGGCTAAAGTGCATATAAGGTGTAGTGTTTTCATAAGGTAATAGTTTAGAAGAAAGCTATGTACAGATTCAAGTATTTTATGGTACAAGTTAGGGTAATGTGCATATAATGCGTAACATCTTATAAGATATAAATCTAATAAAAACTTGTACTCTGTTGATGTAGTGCAGTTAGGCTAAAGTGCATATAAGGTGTAGTGTTTTCATAAGGTAATAGTTTAGATGAGAGCTATGTACAGATTTAAGTATTTTGTGTGCAGTTAGGGTAATGTGCATATAAGGTGTAGTGTTTTCATAAAGAAATAGTCTAGTGGGAGCTATGTACAGATTTAAGTATTTTGTGTGCAGTTAGGGTAATATGCATATAATGCGTAACATCTTATAAGATATAAATCTAGTAAAAACTTGTACTCTGTTGATGTAGTGCAGTTAGGCTAAAGTGCATATAATGCGTAGTGTTTTCATAAGGTAATAGTTTAGAGGAAAGCTATGTACAGATTTAAGTATTTCATGGTACAAGTTAGGGTGATATGCTAAAAATAATATTTGTTAATGTGCCATATTTTTATAATATGATAGATTATCGTATTTGTTGTGCTGATTAAGGCGTTTTTGTATTGTTGGTGTACGTCATGTTGTCTTGTTCTATAAAAAAGCATGTCAATACTTCACTTTTAAACTAGTAAATGCACGCTTTTTTAGAAATAATGTGTATAAAAAATGTCAATCGAAAATGAAAATGTCCCAAAATGTGGGCCACTATAAGTGCAATGATTTTCAAAAAAATCATTGCACTTATAGGGCAAAATAATGTATGCTATTAAAGTATCAAGCAAGCTTGTTGTCTTGATACTCTTCAAGAGTTTTTCCAATACTCTTGAGATAGCGTTTGAAAGATGCCAGTTTCCACGGGTGTGATTGTGGTGGAACGTATTGGCGTCTTTCTTTTTTTATATTCTCACCCAAATCAAACATCGCTGAATGCTCTTCATGTGTTAACAAACAACGTGTGGCATAAATGTTGTCAGCGATATTCAAGAAAATATCCCCATTAAATGCTTCAATAACCAACGCTTTTGTGTG
>NZ_SPPB01000051.1 GCF_004570605.1 Granulicatella sp. WM01
GGCTTTGATGACGTTATATTTTTTTATTTCATTCACTGTTAATTCTATCCTTTTCATATCTCTAGTTTATCATTTTGGGACATTTTGTCATTCGATTACTTTAAGACATTATCACATTCGATTGATACATTATAAAAATAATAGATACAATATGTTGTGTTTGTTTTTGTTTTGATATACAATATATACTAAATAAAGTGAATTATAAGAGGGTAAGGAGATGAACACATGAAAGTTATAAAACGTGACGGACGAGTTGAAAATTATTATATTGGAAAGTTGAGAAATAGTTTATTTCGCCTAGGCGACTTACCAGAAAATATATTAAATACAGTTGTTTTGTCTGTTGATAAGTGGATTACTGAACAAGAGAACCAGATAATCTATACAAAAGATATTCAAGACTATCTATTGGAAAAGTTAGATACCAAAGAAACTCGGGATTTAAAGGGACGGTACCATTATTATCAAACAACAAAATACGTCAATCAAGATCGTGAAAGTGATATTCATTATTTAATGGATAAATTAATGAATAGAGATAAGACGGTTATTCATGAAAATGCTAATAAAGACAGTGATGTGTTTAATACACAAAGGGATTTGACTGCTGGAACATTAGCTAAAGCAATGGGATTGAAGTTGTTGCCTAAGCATGTGGCAAATGCGCATTTGAAAGGAGATATTCATTATCATGATTTAGATTATCAACCTTATATGCCTATGACAAATTGCTGTTTAATTGATTTTAAGAGTATGTTTGAGCAAGGGTTCAAAATTGGTAATGCAGAAGTAGAAAGTCCTAAGTCTATTCAAACGGCGACTGCACAAATGGCACAAATTATTGCTAATGTTGCCTCAAGTCAGTATGGAGGGTGTTCAGCAGATAGAATTGATGAAGTATTAGCACCATACGCTAAATTGAATTATCAAAAACATTTGAATGTGGCTAAAGAGTGGATTGAACAAAAAGAAAAGCAAGAAGCATACGCAAAAGAGAGAGTTACCAAAGACATTTATGATGCTATGCAATCTCTTGAATATGAAATAAACACGTTGTATTCTTCGCAAGGGCAAACACCATTTACGACTTTAGGATTTGGGCTAGGAAAAAATTGGTTTGAGCGAGAAATCCAAAAAGCCATTTTAAATGTACGTATTAAAGGTATTGGGAAAGAAGCACGCACAGCCATTTTTCCAAAATTGGTGTTTACATTAAAAAGAGGATTAAACCTACATGAAACAGATCCTAATTATGATATTAAACAATTGGCTATTGAATGTGCGACAAAACGTATGTATCCTGACGTGTTGAGTTATGATAAAATTATTGAATTAACAGGGAGTTTTAAAGTGCCTATGGGATGTCGGTCGTTTTTACAAGGTTGGCAGGACGATTTAGGTAGAGAAATTAACGCTGGACGTATGAATTTAGGTGTTGTGACTCTTAATTTGCCACGTATTGCTTTAGAGTCCAGTGGAGATATGAATGTTTTTTGGCAAATTTTAGATGATAAATTATCCATTTGTCATGATGCTTTGACATATCGTGTCAATCGTGTTAAAGATGCTCTTCCTACTAATGCACCTATATTATATATGCATGGAGCCTTTGGTAGACGTTTAGGTATTGATGAGCCGGTGGACGAATTGTTCAAGAATAAACGTGCAACAGTATCCCTTGGTTATATTGGATTATATGAAGTTGCGACAGTCTTTTATGGATCAGATTGGGAACATAACACTCAGGCAAAGCAGTTTACTTTAGACATTTTAAAAACTTTAAAACAATATACTGACGATTGGGGAAATCGTTATGGGTATCATTTTAGTGTGTATGCCACACCGAGCGAGAGCCTTACAGACAGATTTTGTCGCTTAGACACACAAAAGTTTGGATATGTTAACCATGTAACAGATAAGGAATACTATACAAATAGTTTCCATTATGATGTGCGTAAGAATCCAACACCTTTTGAAAAAATAGAATTTGAAAAAGATTATCCATATTTTTCAAGTGGTGGATTTATCCATTATTGTGAGTATCCTGTTATGAAACAAAATCCGAAAGGATTGGAAGCAGTATGGGATTTTGCTTATGATAGGATAGGGTATCTTGGCACAAATACACCAATTGATCATTGTTATGAATGTGGATTTGATGGAGATTTTATGCCTACTGCTAAGGGGTTTAAATGCCCAAGTTGTAGCAATACAAATCCAAAAACATGTGATGTTGTTAAACGGACATGTGGTTATTTAGGAAATCCACAGGCTAGACCTATGGTGCATGGGCGACATGTTGAAATTTCTTCACGTGTGAAGCATGTGCGTTTGAATGATGAACGAAGTATCCTTTGGCAAGTTACAGATACATATACCTCAAAAGATTAGTGATACAACGTATTTGCTTGAGCATATTATGCTAAAATTGTTCATAAACAACAAAGATGAAACAGAAATATGGCAGATGGGACTGGGAAAAGTCTTTAAAATAAAAAATAGCTTATAATGACGTTATCAGAAATGTTGATGCTAAGCTGTTTTCAATTTTTTAAATTTTAATCGAAAGGCTAAAATTCTAGTTTTTGCTCAGTCCTATCAATAAGATAAAGGATATATTTCAGATTGTCTAGTGTTTTAATAAACTATTGAGTAAGGAGGAAACAATGAATAATCCTAAACCAAAAGAATGGTTATCAGATGTGTATAGTCGGCATAAGATTGCTGATTATAAACCGTATAATTTTGTTGATGGAGAAGGGGTACGCTGCTCCTTATATGTAAGTGGATGTAAATTCGCTTGTGAGGGATGTTATAATTTAGTGGCGCAAAACTTTAATTATGGAATAATATATACATTAGAGTTGCAAGAGCGGATTTTAAATGATATTGCTCAGCCCTACTGTCAAGGGTTAACATTATTAGGCGGAGAACCTTTTTTAAATACGCACGTGTGTTTATCATTAGTTTATGCATTTAGAGAAAAATTTAATCAGCAAAAAGATATTTGGTCATGGACAGGATACACATGGGAAGAATTGATGAGTGAAAGTGACGATAAACTAGAATTACTAAAACAAATTGATATTTTAGTAGACGGGCGTTTTGATATCACACAAAAAGATTTAACCTTACAATTTCGTGGGAGTAAAAATCAACGTATTATTGATGTCCAGAAATCATTTGCACAACATAAAGTTGTCTTATGGGATAAGCTCGTGCTATAGTATAAATAAAAACAATGGGGGCAGTTATGTCACAAAAAATTAAGCAATTATTGATGAAAAAGCAAAGTGTACAAAATATAAAAAAAGGAAATCCGTTAATTACTGAAAAAGATATTCAAAACATTGACGTATGGGCAGAAGGAGAAATTGTACATCTTATTGATGCTCAAACAAAACAATTTTTAGCTAAAGCATTACTTGGAAAACAAAATCGTGCGATAGGGTGGGTATTTACAAGACAAAAAGATGTTCATTTAGACGCAACATTCTTTGAGAAAGTGCTACTGCAAGCCATTCAAAAAAGAGATAAGATGACCATTCATAGTAATGCTTATCGACTGTTTAATGGAGAATCAGACGGATTGGGTGGTCTTACTATTGATTTGTACGATAAAGTGGCTATTTTTTCTTGGTATACTGTCGCTCTATATCAATATGCAGAACAGATTATTACTTGCTTTAAGGCGTTGATGCCAAACTGTCAATCAATTTATGAGAAAGCACGTTATGAAAAAGCTCACTTTGATACACGATTTGTTCTTGGTGTTCCTCAAGATAAAATTACGATAAGTGAAAATGATGTGAAATTTTCAACCTTTATGAATGAGGGCTTAATGACAGGGATTTTCTTAGACCAAAGAGAGATAAGAAAATATTTAAAAGCACATGCTATGGGGAAAACGGTATTGAATACATTTAGTTATACAGGTGCATTTTCTATAGCTGCAGCTATGGGAGGGGCTAAACAAAGTGTTAGTGTTGATGTGGCTAATCGGAGTATTGAAAAAACAGAGGCACATTTTGCCTTAAACAATATTTCTATGGATAATCATCGCTGTTACGTCATGGACGTGTTTGATTATTTTAATTATGCTAAAAAGAAAAAACTAGCATTTGATTGGGTTATATTAGACCCACCAAGTTTTGCACGTACAAAAAAACGGACGTTTTCAGTTGTAAAAGATTATAAGTCCTTACTACAAGATGCTATTGCACTAACTGAACCGAATGGACATATTATTGTGTCAACAAATGCGGCTAATTTTTCAGTTATGGATTTTGAAAAAATGATTGATACGGCATTTAAAGAGCTGGAGCAATCGTATCGTATTCAACGTATCTTCAGATTGCCGCAGGATTTTACCACGTTATCTACATTAGAACAAACAAACTATTTGAAAGTATATATTGTGCAGGTGAGAAAATGAGTACAGCCTTAGACTATGCTAAACAAATTAAAGACAAGCGTATTTCTGTAGAAGAGTTAGTAAGTGCTACAATAGAAAAAATTGAGACACTAAACTCAAACTTACAAGCAGTCGTATCCAAACGTTATGAAAAAGCCTTAATAGAAGCTAGAACAAGAGATTTTTCCAATCAACTATTTGGTGGGGTGCCTATCCTTTTAAAAGACTTGTCACAACATCTCAAAGGCGAGAAAAACACGGCAGGATCTAAATTGTTACAAAATGTGTATTCTACGTATACAGATTATTTTGTTCAATCTCTTCAAAACCTAGGTTTTATTGTTGTTGGACAAACGGCTACACCTGAATATGGATTTAAAAATTATACACAATCTGATTTGTATGGGACAACACGTAATCCTTTAGATAGATCTCGCCATGCAGGAGGCTCAAGTGGTGGTGCTGCTAGTGCAGTGGCAAGTGGAATGGTACCTATTGCTAGTGCTAGTGACGGTGGTGGTTCCATTCGTATCCCTGCTAGTTGGACAGGGTTAATTGGATTAAAACCAACACGTGGACGTATGCCAGTTGGTCCGTATCATTATCGTTCTTGGCAAGGAGCGTCTATCCATTTTGCTTTAAGTCAAGATTTACAGGATACAAAAGCCTTATTTTATGGTATGCAGACAGAACAGTGGGATAGTCCATTTACGTTGCCTAAAAATTATTCAAGTGTTTTAGGAAGGTTAAAAATCGCATATAGTTTAAATTCACCAGTTGGGACGCCTGTTAGTCAAAGCGCAAAAGAAGCCGTTTTGAAAACCGTTCGTATACTTTCAGATCTAGGTCATGACGTCAGTGAAAAAGAGCCTGCTTTAGATGGTATTACTTTAATGGAAAGCTACTACGTTATGAATAGTGTAGAAACAGCAAATATGTTTTTCTCCCTTGAAAAATCATTACAGCGAACAATTAGGAAAGAAGATATGGAAGTGATGACATGGCTTATTTACCAAGCTGGAAAAGACGTTAAAGCTAGTGATTATTCAGCGATTTTAAGTCTTTGGGACGAGACGAGTGCAATGATGTATCATTTTCATAAAAATTATGATGTATTTATCACGCCTACGACTGCAACACATGCCCCTAAAATAGATGAGTATGGTGTTGATTCGCATTTAAACGATATTGCTGAACATATAACAGAGTTTTCTCAAGAAGAAAAAGAAAAAATTGTGTGGGATATGTTTTTACCAGGATTAACATTAACACCGTTTACTCAACAAGTGAATTTAACCGGACAACCAGCAATTAGTCTGCCTGTTTACCAAAATGAAAAAGGATTACCCCTAGGTGTTCAATGTACAGCAAGTAAGGGGAGAGAGGACATTTTATTTTTTATTGCAGAGCAACTAGAGTTCTCGTGGAAACAAAAGTAAAACATTCACTTGCTAAAAATGCATAAAAATCACTGTCATTTATATAGTTAAATGTATACACATGTGTAATTTTATAAGTATATTATATGGAAATGGTATCACGAAATATATTTAATTTAAATGTAAATATATTTTAATCTTTTTTTAATGTAAAAACTAGAAATATGTTGTACAATATATTTGCTTCAAAGAAATTTGAAGTATTCCCTATATTTTTCATTAAATCTCCCTTTTATTTAATGAACTAAATCTTCTCCCTTAAAGATTTAGAAAACATATATCCCTCAAAACAGTCGGTTTTCCGACTGTTTTTTTATGTATATACATGTACTAAATAACGATAAAAGTGTTAGATGTTTAACAAAATAAAACAATAAAAAAAGAGCCAGTTTTGAATAAATATGAAAAATGAATGACTCTTTGTTAAGCAGTGTTGATAAAAAACAGTTTTGCTTTCTTGGTAAGATAAAAATAATCGTATTGGGAATTCTTGTTGTTTATCAACACGATTTATTGTGTACCTAGATGACTAAGATATAAAGAAACATAAAAAAACTCTATTACCCATTTGAGTAATAGAGAGAATAATTGCGTAGAATTATCTAATTCTTAATAAATCGCGAATTTCAGCCAACAACTGTTCTTGTGTAGGGCCAGCTGGTGCATTTTCAACATCTTTAGCTTCTTGTTCTTTACGTAAAGATGTTAATTTTTCTGACATTTTCACAACAAAGAATAAAACTGTTCCAATGATTAAGAAATTAATCACGGCATCAATAAAACTTCCAATGTTAATGACACCTAGTTGAAGTGCTTTGAAACTTTTTACATTAAAGATAGCTCCAATAATTGGTGTGATAATATCAGTAACTAATGAGTCAACAATGGCTTTAAACGCAGCACCAACAACAACAGCTATGGCTAAGTCTAAAACATTTCCACGGAATAAAAATGCTTTTAATTCATTCAACATTTTTTTCATGAAATTCCCTCCTTTTTATAAAATGAAATTCTACCTATCATATTATAGGAAAATAAATAGAATTGCAACCGGTATGTTTAATTTTTATAATAAAACACGATTTTTTTCAATAAAGAGTGCATATATCTCATAACGTGCAAAGTTAACGTGGTTTATGACATATAATTAGGTAAGAATTTTAATTCTGTCGTAGAATAATACACAATAAAATAAATATAAAAATAGAGGAGTATTGAAACGTTATGAAACAGGATAATTGTGTTTATTATAGGAACAATGTTGCCTGTCAAAAAAATAGAGTTATGTGTTGTGTTAAATGTTGTTTTTATACTGAAATAGAGCAAATGATAATACAGAATGGCTAAACAAAGTTTAAGTAAAAGAGGAAAAAGTCTTTAAATAACAAAAACTGTGAGAAAATTTCGTCTATAAACGAAGTTTTCTCACAGTTTTAAATATATTTCTCCAGACAATGCTTAGTTTTTTGCAATTCCTTTATTGTGCGTTGTTATCAAGTGTTTATGTTAGGGCAACACCATAATAGTGTTCTTAGTGTAAATAGATTGAAAATCCATCTCTATTACTGGATTAAAGTTTGAATGTTATGTAATAAATTGCCTGTTTGTTCTAAAGATTTTTTATTTCCAACAATACAACGTGCATGATGATTCATTGCAGTTTGAATGAATGACGATAATTGTTTTAAATCATGTAATGTCGTTTGTAAAATTTGAGTGCGTTCTTGCTGAACCATATCAAATGTTATACCTAAACGGTAACGAAGAAATGCTGCTTCTCCGTATAATTTAGGAGAACGTGGAGCATCTATTTCGCCGATTGTGCCAATAATAGCTTTAGTTAATTCTTGTGTATTTAATTGTAAATCGTCGATGAATTGAGAGGCTTGTTCGTATATTTCTATAGTATTTGTTGTGTGTGGATCACGATAAGAAATAAATGAAATATCGCCATCACGCGTAATGAGTGTGAAAGCACCGTAAGCTCCTCCTTGTACACGTACTTTATTCCATAAATAATGTAGGGATAAGATGTTTTTTAGCACAAAGAGTTGACTAGTGTAGGACAAGCCGTCCAGTGAAATGTTAAATCCTTGTGCTACGTACTGCACATCAGAGGCAAATGCCCATCCTTCGTTTTGTATGGCTACTGGTAAATCAAGAGATTGTGCTGTCAATGTGATATGGTTAAATGCTGTCACAAATTGGTGTATAGTATTTTTTTTGTTAATATAGTCTTGCTGAACACCGATAAAGCCTACAATTAGATTATTTTGGATAAAAGTTTTTGCAAAGACACATTCTAACATTTGACTAATTTGTATATAGCGCTCATCAAATTCTTGTGCTAATGTACAAATAAATTGATAGAATGAAATACCGTTTAAATAATCATCTAATTTAGCAGATTTGGCATAATATGTTCTTAAGCGTGATAAAGCAACAAGATGTCCTTGGAATATAAAATGATTTTCTAAATGGCTTTTAATTTTATGGATATGCTCTCTTAATTTATCTTTTTGTTGAAATTGTGTATGTTGTAAAATATTTTGTATAAGATGAAGTAGTGTGTCAACTTTATCTGTGAATGATTTTCCTTTAACTATGAAGTTTGGAACAAAACGTTGGTCTTTTGTACTTTCGTTAAAAACACTTGTTGCAAAGCTAATGCCACCGGTGTGACTATCTATTTCTGTGACTAAATCTTCCAAACTATAGTGTGTAGTTGATAGATTACCTAATAAGCGAGACATCAAGCTAGCATATTGTAATTCATCTAATGTTAGATGAGATAAGTCAAAGTGAAAGCTAATATAATCAATACCACTTGTAAAGGAGGGATGATGCAAATAGGTCACATCATTGACATGCTCAACAACTAATTCAAGTTCTTTAGCCTTAGGATTTAAGTCATCTAAAGAAAGTGTTGGAATACATGCTAATGCTTCGGGGCTATCCGGCTGATTTTGATAAGCGATTAAGTCATGTGTTTGTTGTACAAGATGATCAATCTCTTTTTGAGATAGTGTTGCTTTATAATTTTGTAATGAATGGTGTATTTGTTCAAAAGTACGATCGTTTAAGTTGTATTCTGGTGAAGCAATTGTTAAGAGCATGTGTGGATTATCCAGTAAATAATGACGGATTAATTCTACAAATCGTTCAGGATGCTCTTCTATGTAACGGATGTGTTTTTCAAACTGTAAATTTCCAAATGCTTCGCCATTGTAGAGTGCCATATCTGTGGTCAAAATGGCAAATGATACACCTTTAGGTGTCCCACCTTGCTCTGCTTCTTTTAAGTTAAATTTTGCCTTATTGATAGCAGCTGTAATCAGTTTGGAGTTAATGCCTTCTTGAACAAGTTGATGTAATGTATTAAGGACTATGGATTTAAATGTTTCAACATGCTTGTCCTGACTATTTTTAATGAGGACATTGAACACGGATTGTGCAGCAAATGAGTCGAAATATCCTGAAACATCAGACGTAATATTTGAAGCCATGAGTGCTTGGCGTAGTGGTGATACTTCAGAACCTAATAAAATATCTGATAAAATAGAGAATTGAATGTTTAATGCCACATCAGTGCTTTTGCCAATGACAAAATCCAATCCAATAAATGTTTTATTCTCATTGCTTTCTTCTTCTGTAATGGAATAGGATAAATTTAATGTTTTTGACTCTTTAAAAGGCATTTGTTCGCTTATTAAAGAATTGATTTGACGGTAGTCAAATAAGTCAAAATATTCGTCTAAATGACCTAATTTATCTTCAATAGCCATATTTCCATATAATACTGTATATGAATTACTTGGATGATAGTACGTTTGATGAAAATGAACAAATTCTTCTTGTGTTAGTTGAGGGATAGCAACAGGATCTCCTCCTGACTCGTGTGCATAGATAGTATCTGGAAATAATGCACTTTGAATAGCACGCTGAATAACTTGATTTGGATCAGAGAAAACACCTTTCATTTCATTGTAAACAACACCAGTATAGCTTAATTCCTCATCAGCATGCTCAAGATGATAGTGCCAGCCTTCTTGTTTTAAAATATTTGTGTTTGTTAATAAATTAGGGAAGAATACGGCATCTAAATACACGTCCATTAAATGATAAAAATCTTTATCGTTTTGTGAAGCGACAGGATAGATAGTCTTATCCGAAAAAGTCATAGCATTTAAAAATGTGTTTAAAGAACTTTTCATCAGTTCAACAAAAGGCTCTTTTGTTGGATATTTACGAGAACCGCATAATACGGAATGCTCTAAAATATGTGCAATTCCATTATCATTGTACGGTGGTGTAGCAAATGCGATAGAAAAGGTTTTGTTTGAATCGTCGTTTGCGATATGAAAAACTTTAGCTTTGGTCTTTTGATGTTCATAAACATACCCAATACTATTTATATCTGGTAAGTTAATAGTCTGCTGTAATGTAAAAGTCATAAAAATCTCCTATCTTAATTGAAGTGTGTCAATTGCCCAGTTGGCATCAACATGATGAATGCACCCAGTTGAAAGATATAATTGTTCATTAACACGTTGATGAACAATATCGACAAGTTCTTTTTTATACTCACTAACAGAGGGGTGTTCATCTGTAACAATAGCAATAGCAGGCTTGTTGTTTTGCTCGTAAAAATAAAGGCGAACAGGTTTTTGAATGAGTTGTTGCTCTTGTAATAATGTATGAGTAAGTAATTTCACGCATTCAACTTCTGTGTCTAACATACCATAATCTAAAATATTAATCTTTTCTAAAAATTCAGTTAAATAAGTTGTTACACGTATGGTGTATTGACTATAGTCATTGTGTGTTCCTTCAAACAACTGAGTAGATAGTTCTTCTAAAGGAACAACATTGTCTGGAATAAAAAAGACTAAAAATTGTTTTTGAGTGTCTTCAAATAAACAAGGATATGTAAATGGAATGGTTTCTTGTGTTTTTGGATGTTTGATGTGAAATAGTTCGCCACTTGCTAATTTGTCAATCAAATGGGTATCCTGTTGTCGATTGATGTAATGATAGCATGTCCAAGGTAATGTTTGGTTATTGTCTAATGTTATTGGGTAGGTTGTTTCTTTTTTAAATAGCATAATATCCTCCGTAAAAATATATTCACTTTATCATTATAATATACTAAAAAAAATAAATAAACCATTATAATTAGGCGTGCTGAAAAATAAGACACATAAAACGGACGTTAAGTTTAGTGTCTTGTAAACGAACTGTAATATTAAAGTAATATGTTTGTGGTTGTTTGGTATCAGGAATAGTGCTATTCTATATGATAAATAAGAATCGGAGGGATGAATTATGAGGAAACGCACAATGTTATGTTGTTCAGTGCTTGTGTTAACAAGTGTATTGGCAACTCCAACAATAACATTTGCTGAAGATTACGCATCTCAAATTCAAGAAAAGAGTCGAGCTATTGAGCAACATCAACAACAAATTGAGAGTAATAATCAACTGTTAGAAAGTTTGAATGCTCAAAAAGAAGAGAATACAGGAAATTTGACATCTCTTATTTCAGAAATGGAAAAAACTGAGAAAGAAGTGGCTCATTTACAACAAACTATTCAGCAAACGCAAGAAGATATTAGTAAGTTAGAAGATGAAATTAGTTATTTGAAAGATGCTATTGCAAAACGTGCAGTTAAAATTGAGGCGCAAGTACGTTATATGCAAACTGACAGTCCAGGAGATTCTTTTTTAGAGGCGATTTGGACGTCTGAATCTATCGTGGAAGCATTTGAAAAAATGTTTGCTATGGCAGAATTGACGAGTGCATCGCAAACAACGTTGAAGCAACAAAAAGAAGATAAAGAAGCTGTTGAACGTAAACATCAAGAATTAAATACACAATTAGCAAGTCAAGGACAGCGTGCATCGGAATTGCAACAACTAGTACTGGAACAAGCTAATCGTCGAACACAGTTAGAAACAACGATTGCAAATTTACAATCACAAAGTGAAACAGCTAATTCACAAAACGCTGAATTACAAGCGCAAGTTGCAAAAGCACAAGAATTGATTACAACGTATAAACAACAAGAAGAGGAAAGACGTCAAGCTGAACAACAAAGTGCAATAGCTGCACGTTTATCTCAAGAGAATAATCATGTTGCTAGTACATTAGTAAGAACAGAACCATCGGCAGCTGTTGTTAACACGACACAGGTATCGCCAGTAGATAACACGTCTGTAGAAGTACCTATTGTTCAATCTGCAGGATATATTTCAGGTGGTGGACATTATGCTTCGCCAAGTCCAAGTTATATTGCTGCTGTAAATGGCGGAGTGCCTGGACAGTGTACATGGTATGTGTATAACCGTGTTGCTCAATTAGGAGCGCCTATTCCCTATAGAAAAATGGGAAATGGTGGAGAATGGGGAACCTATGCCCGTTCGTATGGCTACACTGTAACTAATACACCTCAAGCAGGAACAATAGTTTCTTTCACAAGTAGTGTGCCAGGAATGTCATATTATGGGCACGTAGCATTTGTTGAAAGTGTCAATCCAGACGGTTCAATCGTTGTATCTGAGATGAATGTGCAAGGAGCATTTGTTATTTCGACACGTACCATTCCAGCAAGTACTGCTGCATTAGGACAATATATTCATGTGGGTTTATAATGAATTGAATATTGAAGAGTAAAGATTAATCGTGTTGGTGAATTTGTTTTATTCACCAACACGATTTTTTATATGACAAATCTGTTTTTATAAACATTCAACTATTTTAATAAGTTTGTCTAATATTATTCTCATCATTTAAAATTAGTCTATGTTGAATGTTGCACATGATAGTTCTCTTTTTTAATTATGAGGGAATGTATACAAATTTAAAAGGTGTTGATAGATTCCTAAAGGAAGCTATCAACACCAAAGAGTATAGAATCAACACTTTGTTGTCATAACAAAATATTATAATGCACAATATTGCTAATTCTTTTTTACGTTTCAATTCATAAAAAAATTCAGAGAATTTAAATAATAAAGAAATATAAATCCACTGGCTCAAATGATACTCTTTATTTAATAAAGTGCAAACAATCCACATAAAAGAACAAGTAACAACAGTATAATTTAATAAACTAATAAAAAATTTTTTAAGGATACGTCTATTATTTTTATAATAATCAATAAAGTGAGAGCAATACCTCTACGTTTTACTTTACACATGTAGAATTCTTCTTCCTAGGTTTCGTTTGTCTATTAACATAATAAAAGTATATTCTTTTTTTGTATGAAATCAATTTCCAACTAAAAAAATAGAAAACATTTATATTGTAGACATTATATTTTTTTAAAATACAAAAAAGATTAGAATATATGTTTACTCTTTTCTACTTTTCGTTTAACAGCAAATTCATTATTAAACTTATGAATTAAATTTGATTTTTCATCAATGTTCAATGATGACTTATGAATAAATTTAATTGTTGCACTGGCTTGGTCAAGATTAATCTTGCAATGTAAAAGTATCTAATCATATATTCTATTCAAGACAAATTTACCAATGTATATATTGGCATAATCTGTTTGTCCCAACATCTAGCTTTATCATGTCAACAGTTTAAGTCAAGACTTTTGAGCAGGTTATTTAGGGTGTACAATAAATCGTGTTGGTGAACAAAAAAGTTCGCCAACACGATTATTTTTTTATAGAAAAAAGTGAAGCAAACCAGTAAACTATAAGTTGAGACAAAATAGTAAAGAGGTGCTTCACATGGATAAGAATACCAGAAAATTATTGAAATTGGAAGAAGAATTTGAATTTCCAGAAAATTGGCTAACTCAAGACGTGCAACATCATATTAAATATCATATTAT
>NZ_SPPB01000052.1 GCF_004570605.1 Granulicatella sp. WM01
GACTACCGTCTGGATATGTCACAACCACAATTGCTTCAATTTCTCCTGCTTGTGCTGTGTCTACTGGAGTTTTGAATGCAAATTGTGTGTTTGCGGGTAAGTCTGCCACATTCTTAATACTGTCTTTAGCCACTGGTTGACTACCTTTGTCTACACTTTGTTCTTGAGTTGTTGGTGTATATGTATCAGCATTTGGTTCTGTTACTGTAATATTTACAGGCACTTCATCTTGACTACCGTCTGGATATGTCACAACCACAATTGCTTCAATTTCTCCTGCTCGTGTTGTGTCTACTGGAGTTTTAAATGCAAATTGTGTGTTTGCGGGTAAGTCTGCCACATTCTTAATACTGTCTTTGGCTACTGGTTGACTACCTTTGTCTACACTTTGTGTTTGAGCTATTGGTGTATATGTGTCAGCATTTGGTTCTGTTACTGTAATATTTACAGGCACTTCATCTTGACTACCGTCTGGATATGTCACAACCACAATTGCTTCAATTTCTCCTGCTTGTGCTGTGTCTACTGGAGTTTTGAATGCAAATTGTGTGTTTGCGGGTAAGTCTGCCACATTCTTAATACTGTCTTTGGCTACTGGTTGACTACCTTTGCCTACACTTTGTGCTTGAGCTATTGGTGTATATGTGTCAGCATGAGAAACTACTGGTTTAGTTGTTTCAACGGGTTTTTCCGTTTCTACTGGTTTAGTTGTTTCAACAGGCTTTTCTGTTTCCACTGGTTTAGTTGTTTCAACAGGCTTCTCTGTTTCTACTGGTTTAGTTGTTTCAACAGGTTTCTCTGTTTCTACTGGTTTGGTTGTTTCAACAGGTTTCTCTGTTTCTACTGGTTTAGTTGTTTCAACAGGTTTCTCTGTTTCTACTGGTTTGGTTGTTTCAACAGGTTTTTCCGTTTCTACTGATTTGGTTGTTTCAACAGGTTTTTCCGTTTCTACTGATTTGGTTGTTTCAACAGGTTTCTCTGTTTCTACTGATTTAGTTGTTTCTTCTAATTTTATTGAATTATCTATTTCATAAGACTGTGACTCATCTAAAATCACTGAGATATTATTTTTTGGTTGCTCAATAGTGTCTTGAACAATTTTACCATCTTTTTCTACACGTAAATATCCAATATAATGATAGTTAGGAATAGACAGAGGAGTAGGTAAATTATTATCATTTTCAAGCACAATATTTTGGTTATAGTCTGCTAAAATATGATTAGATATAGCTAAAGCACTTGGAGAAATTAATGTACTTCCCACTGTCGTAATTAATAAAACAGACGTTATTTTTTTCTTATTATTTTTCCCAATAGCAATCCCTAAAACAATACATACAACTGCAGCAGAAGCAATCATAGGGTTTAATATATCTTGACTACCTGTATACGGTAATTTTGCACCTTGCTGATTAGGTCTATATACTAAATAATATACACTATCATTAGCTTGTGCCACTTTTGGAACTTCCTTAATAATTAACTCTTTTTCCTGTTCCGTTAATTCTACTTCACTCACATATCTATATTCAATGGCTTGTTTTTGCTGTTCATTTGCTAAAACTGGATTTGTTTGAAATACTAAAAATACACTTCCAACAGCAGCAGATACAAGACCAACTGATAGTTTTCTAAGAGAAAATCGTTGAACTTTTTCTTTTTTCATGTCACTATCCTCCATACTATATATTTTACATATTTTTCATAACATTTTTATGTTAAGTTTTATATGTTCAGCATAATATTAATGTGAATACAACTTTTTATCAAGTAACCTGTTTCGTTTTTTTATAAATTTTTTTCATATATCATAATTTCTAATTGTAAACTCATTTTATTGTATATATACTTCCTAATAATATATTCATTTAGACATACACCAATTTATTTCCTATTATAATGCATAAGTCTATATCCCAAAAACCTATAAACATAGTCTTATTATTAGTTTTATTAAAACTTAATATTATATGCTTAAAACTATTTGAATACAATATTTTCACTCTATACCAAAAAATAGTATAAAAACAATAGGAATCACCCTTGTTTTTATACTATTTTTAATTTACTTCATTTTTCGTCCATATCGGATAAATTTATTTTTTCAAGTTATAGAATGCTGCTAAACCTTGATATTCTGCTAATTCACCTAATTGATCTTCAATACGTAATAATTGGTTATATTTGGCAATACGATCAGTACGGCTCAATGAACCTGTTTTAATTTGTCCAGCATTTGTTGCAACAGCAATGTCTGCAATTGTTGAATCTTCAGTTTCACCTGAACGATGTGATACAACAGCTGTATATCCAGCTTTTTGAGCCATTTCAATAGCGTTAAAGGTTTCTGTTAATGTACCGATTTGGTTTACTTTAATTAAGATTGAGTTACCAATACCTTTTTCAATACCTTCTGATAATTTAACAGTATTTGTAACAAATAAATCATCACCAACTAATTGAACACGATCACCTAAGCGTTCTGTTAATAGTTTCCAACCATCCCAGTCATTTTCGTCCATACCGTCTTCAATTGTAATAATTGGATATTTGTTAACCAATTCTTCCAAATAGTCAACTTGTTCAGCAGATGTACGTTTGGCACCATTTGAACCTTCAAATTTAGAGTAGTCGTAAACACCATTTTCATAGAATTCACTTGAAGCACAGTCAAAACCTAAGAAAACATCTTTACCTGGTTCTAAACCAACAACTTTAATTGCTTCTAAAATTGTTTCTACTGCATCTTCTGTTCCCTCAAATTTAGGAGCAAAACCACCTTCATCTCCAACTGCAGTTACTAAACCACGACCTTTTAAAATTTTAGCTAAGTTGTGGAAGATTTCAGCTCCCCAACGCAATGCTTCTTTAAAACTTGGAGCACCAACTGGTAAAATCATAAATTCTTGGAATGCAATTGGAGCATCAGAGTGAGAACCACCATTTACAATATTCATCATTGGTGTTGGCAATACTTTTGTATTGAAACCACCTAAATATTGATATAATGGTTGATCTAAATAATCGGCTGCAGCACGTGCAACAGCAATAGATACACCTAAAATAGCATTAGCACCTAAGTTTCCTTTGTTTGCTGTACCATCTAAGTCAATCATTAATTTATCAATAGCCATTTGGTCACGTACATCAAAACCAATAATAGCTTCTGCAATCGTGTTATTCACATTATCAACTGCTTTTTGAACACCTTTACCTAAGTAACGTCCTTTATCACCATCACGTAGCTCAACTGCTTCGTATTCTCCAGTTGAGGCACCAGATGGTACCATACCGCGACCAAATGCACCACTTTCTGTGTACACTTCTACTTCAATCGTTGGATTTCCACGTGAATCTAATACTTCTCTTGCTAATACATCTGTAATAAATGGCATATTTATTAACTCCTTTTAAATTATTTACTATAGTTTATTTTAGTAGAAATAAAACATTTTTTCAATTATTTCTCATTAATTTTAAAATATTTCACTATTTTTTAATTAGAGATTCTCCAGTCATTTCTACTGGTTGTTGCACATGCAATAAATCAAGCATCGTTGGAGCTACATCACACAAACGACCACCTTCACGTAATTGAATATCTTTTTTCGTAACAATTACTGGAACAGGAACTGTTGTATGTGCAGTATGTGGTGTTCCTTCTGGCGTAATCATTGTTTCAGAGTTACCATGATCTGCAAAAATAATAGCCACTCCGTTTCGTTCAATAATTGCATCAACAACTTTACCTAAGTTTTCATCTACAGCTTCAATTGCTTTAATTGTTGGCTCTAGCATACCAGAATGTCCAACCATGTCAGGATTAGCGAAATTTAAAATAATCGCATCATTTTCATCGTTTATAATTGACTGATATAATGCCTCTCCAACTTCATAAGCACTCATTTCTGGTTTCAAATCATAAGTTGCTACTTTTGGAGATGGAATTAAAATTCGATTTTCTCCCGGAAACTCTTCGTTACGTCCACCATTCATAAAGAATGTAACATGTGGATATTTTTCAGTTTCAGCAATACGTAATTGTTTTAACCCAGCATTTGATAACACTTCACCAAGGACATTTTTCAATTCAATCGGTTCAAAAGCCACTTGGGCATCTATACTTGGATTATATAGTGTCATTGTCACAAATTTAACGTGATTTGCACGTTCTCCACGATCAAAATGTTCCCATTCTTTATCTGTAAATGCATTTGATAATTGAATAGCACGATCAGGTCTAAAGTTAAAGAAAATAATAGCATCATTTGATTGAATAGTCGCAACTGGGTGATTGTCTTTAACAATAACTGATGGTAAAACAAATTCATCATAGACTTGATTTGCATGACTTGCTTCAATTGCTTCTTTAGCACAAGAAAATTGTGGACCTTCCGCATGAGCAATAGCATTATACGCTAATTCAACACGCTCCCAGCGTTTATCTCTATCCATGGCATAATAACGTCCAGAAACTGTTGCAATTTCACCTAGTCCAATTTCAGTCAATTTTTCCTCTAATTTTGAAACATACTGTAATGCTGAATCAGGAGCTACATCACGTCCATCTAAAAATCCATGAATATATACTTTTTTTATTCCTTTTTCTTTTGCTGTTTCAATTAATGCATATAGATGTTGAATATGACTGTGTACTCCACCGTCTGATAATAAACCAAATAAATGTAAAGAAGATTGGTTATCAATGACGTGTGAAAACGCACTGTTTAACGCTACATTTGTGCTAAATTCTCCGTCTAAAATTGCTTTGTCAATACGTGTTAAACTTTGGTAAACAATGCGACCAGCACCAATATTTGTATGCCCAACTTCTGAATTTCCCATTTGTCCATCTGGTAAACCAACATCTAATCCAGAGGCTTTAATAGTCGTATGTGGATATTCACGATAATAACGATCAAAGTTAGGTTTTTTAGCTTGTGCCACAGCATTTCCTTCAACTTGGCTTCTCCAACCAAATCCATCTAGGATAATAATTGCTACTGGAGATTTTGTCATATTATTTCACCGCCTCTAACAACGCTAAAAATGATTCAGGTTGTAAGCTAGCTCCACCAACTAACGCTCCATCAACATCTGGACAAGCCATATATGCATCAATATTTTCCGGCTTAACAGAACCACCGTATTGAATACGTACTTTGTCAGCTACTTCTTGTCCAAATAATGTATTGACAACATCACGCACAGCTTTACACATTTTTTGTGCATCATCTTGCGTTGCAGATTTTCCAGTTCCAATTGCCCAAATTGGCTCATAAGCAATAACTAAAGATGCCACTTGTTCAGGAGTTAATCCAGCCAATGCTTTTTCCACTTGTTGTCCAACAAATTCAACAGCTTTGCCTTCTTCATACGTTTCTAAAGATTCACCACAACAAATAATTGGTGTCATTCCATTTCTAAAAATAGCATGTGCTTTTTTATTAATATCTTCATCTGTTTCATGGAAATACTCACGTCGTTCAGAATGCCCAATAATCACATAATCTATCTCAAGAGCAGCTAGTGATTTTGGACTTGTTTCCCCTGTAAAAGCTCCCTCATCTTCAAAATAACAATTTTGAGCAGCAACTTTTAAATTACTCTCTCCTGCAAAATATTTGACACCTTGAATAACTAATGTAGGAACTCCTACAACTGCTTCAACTTGATCATTTGAAGGCAATTTATCTTTTACTGCAAAAACAAAGTCTTGAGCTTCTTGACTTGTTTTATTCATCTTCCAGTTTCCTGCAATAATCGGTTTACGCATGCTTATTCCTCCTTATTATAATGTTTATATTTGAATGTTATTTATCTGAAATAGAAGCAACACCTGGTAATACTTTACCTTCTAAATATTCTAATGATGCTCCGCCACCAGTTGAAATATGACTAAATTTATCTGCATAGCCTAAAGAAATTGCTGCTGCTGCAGAATCTCCACCTCCAATAATTGTTGTGGCATCATTTAAACGTGCAATAGCTTCACAAACACCAATTGTTCCTTTAGCAAAATTAGAAAATTCAAACACTCCCATAGGTCCATTCCACACTACTGTTTTTGCATCTTTCAAATAAGAAGCAAATAATTCTACTGTTTTTGGTCCAATATCTAATCCTTCTTGATCAGCTGGAATGTGATTAGAAGCTACAATTGTTGCTGGTGCATCGTTACTAAATTCAGGCGCTACAGTTGTATCAATTGGTAGCACTAATTTATCTCCTGCTTTTTCAAGAATTGATTTAGCCAATTCAATGCGATCTTCTTCTAGTAGAGATTTTCCAATCTCTTTGCCTTGTGCTTTATAGAATGTATATGCCATACCACCACCAATTAGCACTTTATCAGCTTTATCTAATAAGTTTTCAATAACACCAATTTTATCTGACACTTTTGCTCCACCTAATATAGCAACAAATGGACGAGCTGGTGTATCTACAGCACCACCGATAAATTTGATTTCTTTTTCCATTAAATAACCAGCAGCACTTGTTAAATGGCTGGCAATACCTACGTTAGATGCATGAGAACGATGAGCTGTTCCAAAAGCATCATTAACAAATAACTCACCTAGACTAGCCCAATATTTTCCTAATTCAGGATCATTTTTTGATTCTTTTTTCCCGTCAACATCTTCAAAACGAGTGTTTTCAAATACCAATACATCACCATTTTGCAATGTATCAATCGCATCTTCCAACTCTTTACCACGTGTTTGAGGAACAAAAGCAACATCCTTTTTCAATAATTCTCCTAAACGCACAGCAACTGGACGTAAAGATTTACTTGCTTTATCTTCTTCAGTTTTTACTTTTCCTAAATGAGAAAATAAAATAACTTTTGCACCATTTTCAATTAAGTATTGAATAGTTGGCAATGCTTGTACAATACGGTTATCATCAGTAATGACACCATTTTTCATTGGTACGTTAAAATCAGCACGTACCAATACTTTTTTGCCTGTTACTTGTAAATCTGAAACAATTAATTTTGCCATATAGACTCTCCTTAACATTCACTATTAAAATAGCAAGGAGCATGTCGCTTCCTTGCTATAACGTATCGCGACAGCGATTATTTTATTTTGCTAAACCTGCAAAGTATTCTAATGTACGCACTAATTGTGCTGTATATGACATTTCGTTATCATACCAAGCAACTGTTTTAACTAATTGTTTGTCGCCAACTGTCATTACTTTTGTTTGAGTAGCATCGAATAATGAACCGTAAGTAATACCAACAATATCTGTAGATACGATTGGATCTTCTGTATATCCATAAGATTCACTAACAGCTTCTTTCATTGCTGCATTGATTTCTTCTGCACTTACAGTTTTTTCTAATACTGTTACTAATTCTGTTAGAGAACCTGTAGGAATTGGCACACGTTGTGCAGCACCATCTAATTTTCCGTTTAATTCTGGAATAACTAATCCAATCGCTTTAGCAGCACCAGTTGTATTTGGAACAATGTTAGCTGCAGCAGCACGAGCACGACGTAAGTCACCTTTTGGATGTGGAGCATCTAATGTGTTTTGATCACCAGTATAAGCATGAATTGTTGTCATTAAACCTTCTACAACGCCAAATTTATCTTGTAACACTTTAGCCATAGGTGCTAAACAGTTTGTTGTACATGAAGCACCAGAAATAACAGTCTCTTCACCTGTTAAAATATCATGGTTAACATTATATACAACTGTAGGCACATCATTACCACCAGGTGCAGAAATCACAACTTTTTTCGCTCCACCTTTTAAGTGTAATTCAGCTTTTTCTTTAGAAGTAAAGAAACCTGTACACTCTAAAACGATATCTACGCCTAATTCACCCCATGGTAATTCTTCTGGATTACGGTTAGCCAATACTTTTACTTCTTTTCCATTAACACGGAAAGCACCGTCTAAAACTTCAACTTCTCCATTAAAACGACCTTGTGTTGAATCATATTTTAACAAATGAGCTAATGTTTTTGAGTCTGTTAAGTCATTGATTGCAACAACTTCAATCCCTTCCACATCTTGAATACGACGGAACGCTAAACGTCCAATACGTCCAAATCCATTAATACCAACTTTGATTGTCATATTTATTCCTCCTGGAAATATTATTTTTTATTTTTAAAGAGATGTCTCTTTTAAAATCGAATTTGCTAAGGCTTCATCAACAACTAAAATCGTCTGTTGTGGAGCTAATTTCATGTAAGCAGTTAAGGCTTTTGCTTTTTTTGCCCCTCCTACTACTAGAACTTCGCAAGGCAAGTGATACAAATCTTCTAATCCTAAACCTATCCTTGCCAGGCGGTGAACAATACGTCCTTGTGCGTCAAAGAAAACACCAATTGCTTCTCCAACAGCTTTTTCTTCTTGAATTATCTTCTTTTCTTTAGCTGAAACACCACGTCGTTCTGCTAAAACTTCCGCATTTCCTATACTGTAAATTAAACAATTTGCGTTTTTTAATAATTGAACAGTTTCATTAACCAACGGATCTTTTAATAAACTTTCATATAAAGATTGACTCAACTGTTCTGGGACGAATAATGTCATAGCGTCCCCATCAACAATAGCAGCCAAATCATGACTCAGTGTATTTGCTTGAATTGTAGGAGAACCAATCCCTCCACCACGAGCTGGAACAACTTTAAAATCTCTTCCTTGTGCTAAACTGCTCGACAAATTTGGAATAACTTGTGATAAAGTACTACCACCTGTTATGGCAATAATATTTTCCCCCTCTGGCAATACATGATCTAACTCTTCTGTAATTGCCTGAGCAAGTTTTTGATAAACTTCAGCATATTTATCACTATCCCCAGGTACAACGCGACAAGTTGAAATATTGAATAATTGACAAAGTTGCAATGCTTTATGATTTAATTGCTCTGACATATCAAATATAACATCAATTTGTGTTAACAATTGCTGGGATAGTTCACTTAACCAAATGCCTTTTTTATCAACAGTCACTAAATCAAGCGCCTTTAATTGTTCAATTTCAGTTCGCAAACGTCGTTCACTCAAATTAAAATAGCACGCTAATGCTCTCCGTCCAACCGGTTGATTAAATGCAATATAATCTAATAAATCAACACGACGTTTCGCAACTTGCATAATATCTGGAACGAGTACACGCAAAACATGTTGATAATGTTTCATGATGACCTCTTTCTAAGTGGGCTTTTTTTGTCCCACTTACCTTTTAACTCATCTCTTAAAAGGACACTATTATTATAACATTTCATTTTTTGAATTGCAAGTCTTTTTCGTATCATAAATTTTTAATGGTCAAAAAACGACCCACTACCACTCTGTTGGATTCCACAATAGAGCATCTAATTCAGCTTGAAGTTGTTTTAAGCGTTCCTGTTGCTCCTTTATATGTTGATTTACCGCTAATAATAACGCCTTTTTGTCATATGAATAGTGTCCAATGTGATGTTCAATCAACTCTTCAAACCATTCTTTTTGTGTTGTATTTTTCATAGTATCACCTAATATTATGTTTTATATCAGTTACCATTGTCAGCAACTGCTCAATCTCTTCATTATTGTATATCATTGTTTCAATTAGACTATCAAATACACCGTCTGTATTAATTGTTTGGAGTTGTTCACTTAACCATTTCCCTTTGTCAATCAATCGACACGGATTTGGTGCAGAGACATACATTTGATATTCAATAAGTTGTTTTTGCTTATCACCTTCTGATTGATACATCCATTTAAACACACAGAAAATTGGTAAATACATCATTTGAAAATAGTTTGCTAACATTTCAAATGGTCTAAACATTTCTGAAGGTGTAAAATGTTCTCTACCTCCTGCTTGAAATTGGTGTTCAGCCACACCAAAAGAAGCAACTATACCTAGTTCTTTCCCTTTTAAATAGGACATACTCGGGTGAAAAATAGTATCTATCCACGTTTTTAAATGCCCCGGTGCACCATACCAATAAACTGGAAATTGAAAGATAATACGCTCAGCTTGCTTGAGAAGTATGCGCTCCGCCTCAACGTCCCATGAATGAGAAATGGTATGCTGCTTAACATTAGGAAATTTCTCAAGACTTTCTTTTAAAAATTGCTGTGTATGTGATTGCTCACCATTTGGATGTCCTAATATGATTAATGTTTGCACGATCTATTCCTCCCTCCATATCATTTATCTCCACTATATATGAAATCATTATTTTTTGCCACTATAATGCTAAACCGTTTTCCATGATTATCTTCTTTTTTTTTGTTATAATGACACAAAAATACGCAAAGGAGAGAAACATGACTTATAAAGAATTAATTGACCAAAAACTCTCACTTTTGCCATCATTGCCTGGATGTTACCTAATGAAAAACGAACATAATGAGATTATTTATGTCGGAAAAGCAAAAAACTTAAAAAATCGTGTAAAAAGTTATTTTAAGCAAGCACATGATGGAAAGACACAACTATTAGTCAATGATATTCGTGATTTTGAAACTATTGTGACACGTACAAATAAAGAGTCATTGTTATTAGAGATTAATTTAATCCAAAAATATCAGCCTCATTATAACATTAAATTAAAAGCTGGATCTATGTATCCCTATTTAAAAATAACAAACGAAAAAGATCCTCAACTCATTATTGCTCATCAAATTGAAAAAGATAATGCGTTATATTTTGGTCCCTATCCTAATGTTGGTGCAGCCCAAGAAACATTACAACTACTGCAAAAATCATATCCTTTAAGACGGTGTAGTAAGCAGGAAAAACGAGCATGTTTTTATTATCATCTTGATCAATGTATTGGATGTTGTGATCATGAGATTTCTCAAGAGGAATACCAAATTGCCATTCAAAAAATTCAACGTTTTTTAAATGGAGATGTTAGTCATATTAAACAAGAATTAACAAAAAAAATGACCGTGGCTGCAACAATGCTTGAATTTGAAAAAGCTGCTGATTACCGTAATCAAATTCATTACATTGAAACCACTGTGGAAAAACAAGCCATTTTATCTAAAGACTATTCTAACCATGATTTATTTGGTTATTTCATTAAAAATGGTTTATTGTCTATTCAAGTGTTCCTATTACGACAATCTAGTATTATTAAGCGTGAGGCAACTATTTTTCATTGTTATGGTAATCCTGAAGATGAAGTCCTTTCATTTATTCTACAATTTTATAGTGATGGACAACACTTGCTTCCTAAGGAAATTTTAGTACCAGATACATTAGATACTGTGTTGCTTGAAGAAGCGATGAATGTTAAAATCTCAACACCTAAAATCGGCAAAAAAAAGCACATGTTAGATTTGGCCATTAAAAACAGTGAACTAGCTGTAAATGAACGCATTCGTTTAGATGAATTAAAAGATCAAAAAACAATTGGTGCCGCTCAAGAATTAGCAAACTACTTAAACATTCCAAAAGCTCATATTATTGAATCTTTTGACCATTCTAATACACAAGGTACAAATCCTGTTTCAGGTATGGTTGTTTACATCAATGGTCAACCCGCAAAAAAAATGTATCGCAAATTTAAAATTAAAACTGTTATTGGTAGCCACGAATTTGCCACAACTCAAGAAGTTATCCGTCGACGTTATTCACGATTATTAAAGGAGAAAGCCACTCTTCCCGACTTAATTTTAATGGACGGAGGTCCTATACAAGTTTCCGCTGCTAAAGAAGTTCTTGAAGATGAATTAGGGTTATCCATTCCTATTGCAGGCATGGTAAAAAATGATAAGCACAAAACAGCATCATTGATTTTTGGAGAGAATCTTGATGTTATTGATTTACCTTTAGACAGTGCTGCCTTTAGATTAATTCAACGCATTCAAGAAGAAGTTCATCGCTATGCAATTACATTCCATAGACAACTCAGAAGTAAAAAATCACTTTCTTCCCATTTAGATGCCATTGTTGGAGTCGGTCCAAAAACAAAACGAAAAATTTTAATGCACTTTAAAACAACTCAAGAATTAAAACAAGCCACTTATGAAGATTTCAAAGAAATTGGTATCAATAAAACAGTCTGTCAACACTTAATAAATTGGTTAAATCAACAAAATTAAAGTATTATGAGTATATTTTTTAACACTTTTATGGTATATTGATACATGGGTTTTGTATTTTACAAAATATGATAGAAAAAGGAGTTTTCTCATGAACAAAAAATGGGTAGCATTACTAGCAAGTACAGCCGTATTAACTTTAGCTGCTTGCTCTAACGATACTATAGCAACAACAAATAAAGGCAATATCACTAAAGACGAGCTTTACCAAGCTTTAAAACAATCTGCTGGAAGTAAAGTATTATATAGCTTAATTGTTGAAAAAATTGCTGTTGCCTCTGTGACAGATAAAGAAGCCATTGATAAAGAAGTTAATGAATTTATTGCACTACGCAAAGCGAGTGCTGGCGGAGAAGAAGCATTTTTAAAATCTCTCAAACAATATGGATATGAAACAGAAATTGCCTTTAGAAACGCCGTGTATGCAAATCGTGCATTAATCAAAGCAATTGAAAGTAGAACAAATATCACTGATGAGGACGTCAAAGCAGCATACGAAACTTGGGAACCATCAATTAAAGCATCTCATATTTTAGTGGCTGATGAAGCATTAGCTAACGACATTATTCAGCAAATAAAAAATGGTGGCGATTGGAACGCATTGGCTGCACAACATTCTACTGATACATCTAACAAAGAGAACGGTGGATCATTAGGCACATTCAAACGTACTGCAATGGTTGCAGAATTTGCTGCTGCTTTGGCTGAAATGAAAACTGGGGATATTTCTCAAACACCTGTGAAAACACAATTTGGTTATCACATTATTAAAGTGGAAGATAAACCAGAAAAAGGAACACTTGAAGCTGAAAAAGAAACCATCAAAAAAGAATTAATTACTGCTAAAGCAAGTAATTCGACATATCAGCAAACTATTGTACAAGAGATGTTAAAAGAAGCTAATGTTATTATTACAGATGAATCATTAAAAGAAGCCATGGCAACTCTCTTGCCATCAAATAGTTCAACAGAATCATCTCAACAAAATTCAACAACTACTGTTCAACCATCTTCTTCATCTGAAACAACAACGACACAATCATCATCTAATTAAGATATAATTAAAAACAAAGAAAGCAATACATTTCAAGAATGAGAAATGTATTGCTTTTTCTTGAGTATATAGACCTAATCTAGAAAACTGTATGCACTACACTTTTAATAGTTTAATATGAACCATGATTAATTTTTATAAGGTTTTCATTAAAATCATATTGCAATCTTGACTAGATATATGCAGATGATTTTTTACATAAAACTAAAAGTTGCTCTAAAAAAATACTGCTTTATACACATTAAAAAAAGGCTCTTCGTCAAATGATGTTGGTAAGTAAAAATTCCAGCAAATATTAAGTTGTTTTTTCTTAATAGGGCTAATTGTTGCTTTTCGAATTGGTATGCTTATTGTCAAGGTTTATAGCGTGAGCGTGCCTTGACAATAAGCATACTGATTTGATAGACTTTTCAGCCCATATTAAGATTGTTTAAATAATTTTTCTTGCACTAAAAATACTCGAGTTC
>NZ_SPPB01000053.1 GCF_004570605.1 Granulicatella sp. WM01
CACACAAAAGCGTTGGTTATTGAAGCATTTAATGGGGATATTTTCTTGAATATCGCTGACAACATTTATGCCACACGTTGTTTGTTAACACATGAAGAGCATTCAGCGGTGTTTGATTTGGGTGAGAATATAAAAAAAGAAAGGCGCCAATACGTTCCACCACAATCACACCCGTGGAAACTGGCATCTTTCAAACGCTATCTCAAGAGTATTGGAAAAACTCTTGAAGAGTATCAAGACAACAAGCTTGCTTGATACTTTAATAGCATACATTATTTTGCCCTATAAGTGCAATGATTTTTTTTGAAAATCATTGCACTTATAGTGGCTCACATTTTGGGACATTTTCATTTTCGATTGACATAGGTTCATTATACTATTTTTATTTTCTGTACAAATCGCATACACCAATACGATTAATTGCCTTATTTAATGAAATTCTAGCTCTACGCAAACGCATATCATCATGTAACTCTTCAGCCTCATGAATTTCATGTTCAGCACGTTCCTTAGCAAAATTCGCCCTATCTCTATCAATATCTCTTGCTCGCTCAGCACTATCTGCAATAATATTGCAAACATTATTACTAAATTCTAAAATTCCCGCATTCACGGCAATATAATTATCTTGCTCAACGCTTTGCCTTGTTACCGTCACCGGACCAATAACCAAAGGTGTCACAATAGGAATATGATTAGGCAAAATAGTCAATCCACCTTGTTCAGTTTTCACACTAACCTTTTTGGCATGATGTGAGTAAACAATCCCTTCAGGTGTGACAATATTTACAATTATTCCTTTTTCATCCATTTTGTAACCTCCTACTATTACTCAATATCTTCTGTAGGCAATTCTTTAATAGCAGGTCCATTATATCCTGAACGCATTGCTTTTCTAATAACATCTTCAATAGCACCAACATTTCTAAAGGCATCTTCCGGAATATCATCGTATCGTCCTTCAATAATCCCTTTAAATCCACGCACTGTTTCAGCAACTGGCACAAAAGATCCGGGTTGCCCAGTAAAGTTTTCAGCAACATGGAAATTTTGAGATAAGAAAAACTGCAAGCGTCTTGCTCGATTGACCAACACTTTTTCTGAATCAGATAATTCATCTAACCCTAAAATAGCAATAATATCTTGCAATTCACGATACCGCTGTAAAATACGTTGCACTTCCATAGCCACATCATAATGCTCTTGTCCTACAATTTCTGGAGTTAAAGCACTGGATGTTGAGGCAAGTGGATCAACGGCAGGATAAATCCCTAATTCCGTTAATTTACGCTCTAAGTTTGTCGTTGCATCTAAGTGAGCAAAAGTTGTCGCTGGTGCAGGATCTGTATAATCATCTGCCGGAACATAAATTGCTTGAATAGATGTAATTGATCCATTCTTAGTTGATGTAATTCGCTCTTGTAATTGCCCCATTTCCGTTGCAAGAGTAGGTTGGTACCCTACCGCACTTGGCATACGTCCTAATAAGGCAGATACTTCTGAACCTGCTTGTGTAAACCGGAAAATATTATCAATAAATAACAAAACATCTTGTTTTTCTTTATCACGGAAATGCTCGGCTAATGTTAATCCAGTCAGAGCAACTCGCATACGTGCTCCAGGTGGTTCATTCATTTGTCCAAACACCATTGCAGTCTTTTGGCTAACACCTGATTCTTTCATCTCATGATATAAATCATTTCCCTCACGAGTACGTTCGCCAACACCTGTAAATACTGATATCCCATTAGACTTTTCAGCGATATTATGAATTAATTCTTGAATAAGCACTGTTTTCCCAACACCTGCACCTCCAAATAATCCAATCTTTCCACCTTTTAAATAGGGAGCTAACAAGTCAATAACTTTTATACCAGTTTGCAAAATTTCATATTTACTATTTAATTCCTCATACTTAGGTGCCTTTTTATGAATAGGCTCTCTTGGAAAATCTTTTGGAAAAGCCTCACCATCATCAACTGTATCTCCCAAAACATTAAAAATCCGTCCTAAAGTTTCCTTACCTACTGGAACTTGTATTGTTTTCCCTGTATCTTCAACACGCATACCACGTGTTAATCCATCAGTAGATTCCATAGAAATTGTTCTCACAACACCCTGTCCTAATTCAATGGCTGTTTCTAAAGTCACTCGTTGTTGTGTGCCATCTGGTTTCTCTTTGATAACAACCAAAGCATTATGAATATCTGGTACACCATCGGACAAAGGAAAAGAAACATCAACTACGGATCCCATAATTTGACTGATTTGTCCTATCTTCACCTTAACACTCCTCACATTCATTTATTCTTTTACTAGCTTACTTTATTGTCCCAAGGCTGATGCTCCACCTACAATTTCAGTAATTTCTTGTGTGATTGCAGACTGCCTTTGTTGATTGTAAATTTTCTTCAACTCATCAATCAATTTTGAGGCATTATCAGTTGCACTCCTCATGGCAATCATTCGCGCAGCATGCTCGGCTGTTTTGGCATCTAAAATTGACTCATAAACTGCACTTTCAGCAAACTGAGGCAATAAACGTGCCAAGACTGCTTCCTTTGATGGTTCAAAAATATACTCTGCTTGCTTAGACTGATCAAACATGTACACGCCATCATGCACATCATCATCAAAATTTGTTAAAGGTAAAAATTGTTCAGCACGATACATTGACATCATCGCATTTACATGATGATTATAGCATACATATAATACATCAAATTCACCCGTTCTAAACATTGATACTGCCTTAACAATAATACTTCTTACTTCATCAAACGATGGAAAGTCACTAATACTTTCTAATTGATAGTCCACTTCAATCCCTGCTTTAGCAAAAAACGCTTGTGCAGCTGAACCAATAGTCATCAATACAAATTCATCATGACTTTTGTGATCTTCTTTCAACATATTTAACGTAGCATTAAACAATGAACTATTATAGTTCCCTGCTAATCCTTGACTAGCTGAAATCACTAAATACCCTGTTTTCTTTATAGGTCTTTGAATAAGCATATCTCTAAAATCAATAAAAGACTCTGTATTTTCTACATCATCAGAATCACTCAATTCAATACCTTCTGATTGTAATTCCTTTGCCAAATGAGCTACAATTTCATAAATTTTATGAGAGTATTCGTGAAACTTACGCATATACTGTTCAGAACGATTCAGTTTGGCAGCAGAAACCATTTGCATAGCACTTGTAATTTGCATGGTCATTTTTGTTGAATCAATTCTCTTTTTTATATCAATTAATGATGCGCCCATTTTTCCACCTCTCTACTTTTCATTTCTGCCAATCTCAATAAACTAATGATACAAATAACAGCCTCATACATTAACGACGACTCCTAAATATATCAGCATTCTATTTAACCTAATCGTGTATTTTGGAACTATTCATTAACTTAAAACAGTTGGCACAAATGTTTCACGATATGCCTTAATGGCACTCAATAATTCTTCCTCATCAGGTAAAGTGCCTTCATTCCTAATTTGTGCCATAAATTCTGGTTTTTCAACACTCAAGTACTCAATTAAACCTACTTCAAACTGACTAATATCACGAATAGATAATGTATCTAAAACACCTTGCGTTAAAGCAAATAATATAACAACTTGTTCTTCTACAGATAAAGGACTATGTTGATTTTGTTTCAACACCTCTACAGTACGTTTCCCACGATTTAATTTTTGTTGTGTTGCAGCATCTAAATCCGTTCCAAACTGTGTAAATGCCGCTAGTTCACGATAACTTGCTAAATCAATACGCAACGTTCCGGAAACCTTTTTCATAGCTTTCGTCTGAGCTGCTCCCCCTACACGAGATACAGATAGTCCTGCTGCTAAAGCTGGACGAACACCTGATGAAAATAGATCCCTTTGTAAGAAAATTTGTCCATCTGTAATAGAAATAACATTTGTTGGAATATAGGCTGAAATATCGCCTGCCTGTGTTTCAATAATTGGTAAAGCCGTTAGAGATCCGCCGCCTAAAGCATCACTCAACCGAGCTGAACGTTCTAAAAGACGTGAATGTAAATAAAATACATCTCCAGGATAAGCCTCACGACCTGGTGGCCGACGTAATAATAAGGAAATCTCACGATAAGCAGCAGCTTGTTTTGATAAATCATCATAAACAATCAATACATCTTTACCTGCATACATAAACTCCTCGCCAATAGCTGCTCCAGCATATGGTGCAATATATAACATTGGAGAAGGTTGAGAAGCACTAGCCGAAACAACTGTCGTATATGACATTGCACCATGCTTTTCAAACGTATCTACTAACGCTTTAACAGTAGATTCTTTTTGACCAATGGCAACATAAATACATAATGTCCCTTTCCCTTTTTGGTTTAAAATAGCATCAACTGCAATAGTTGTTTTTCCAGTCTGTCTATCTCCAATAATCAATTCACGTTGCCCTTTTCCAATAGGCACCAGCGCATCAACTACTTTCAATCCTGTAGGTAAAGACTCATTAACAGATTGTCTTTGCATAATACTTGGTGCTTCTGCTTCTACTGGACGACGTTTTTGACTCAAAATAGGACCTTTTCCATCAATAGGCTGTCCTAAAGCATTCACAACACGTCCAATTAAAGCCTCACCAACTGGTACATCTAAAATTTCTCCTGTTCGTTTAACAATATCGCCCTCATGAATATTAGAATATTCACCTAAAACGATAATCCCAACATCATGTTGCTCTAAATTTTGAGCAACACCAACTGTGCCATTCTCAAAAATTAGCATCTCATTAGACATTACATTAGTTAACCCAGTTGCACGAGCGATGCCGTCACCAACGAAAGTCACTTCTCCAATTTCACTAATTTTATTATCTGTTTTGAAAGACTCAACACGTTTTTTTATTGCTTGACTAATATCAAACGCTTGATTTATCATTGATTCCTCACCCCTCACTAAATTCTTTTTTAAATTCTTTTAACTGTGTTGCCAATGTTGTATCGTAAATAAATTCTTTTGATTTCACTAAAACGCCACCTAATATACGTTCATCTACTTGATTTTCACACGTGTCAAATTCTTGTTCTTTCTTTAAAGCCATAGCACGCTTAATACGTTCAACCTGTTCTTTGCTCAGTGGAACGGCTGTGACAATAGTTAGATGATGCTTAGCATAAATATCCTCGAACTGTTTAATTGTACGATAAATATAGCTATACAATGCCTCATCAATGAAATATTGAAAAAATTGTTTGGTTTCCTCATGAAAATAGACAATAATATCTTTTAACAAGGCACCTTTACTAGAATTGGTCACATATTCACGTGTCATCATTTGAGTAAACGGCATCTCTCCGCCTACACCTTGTTTGAATAGTTGGAGATCTTCATACACTTTTTCAAGCACACCATTAGCTTTAGACTTATCATATAATAATTGTGCTCTCTCATTGTAAAAATTAACCATTATTGTTCCAACCCTTCAATAAAGTCTTCAATTAAGCGTTGATGATCTTGTGCATTTAATTCACGTTTTAACAAGCGTTTTGTCAACTCTACACTAATATCGGCAACTTGTGCACTCAATTCGTTCATCATCACTTGTCTTTCATTCTCTATTGCCACTTGTGCTTCTTGACGAATACGCACAGTATCCTGTCTTGCCTGATTCGATGCTTCATTTTTAATGCGATCTCCCGCCTCTTTAGCTTTCGTTACCAAGTGTTGTGCTTTAATTTGTGCTTCTTGAACAGTCTGCTTAGCTTCTTGCTCGTATGCTTGTGCTTTTTCTCGACTTTCAGCAGCATTATCTAATTGATCATTAACGTTCTTTTCACGTTTTTCGACAATATCCATAATCGGACGAATAGCAAATTTACTTAAAATTGCCATTAAAATGATGAAAGACACTAAAATCGTTAATGAATTACCTAATACTGTCGATACATCTGCATTCAATACTAGAAAATCCATATTTTTTTCTCCCTCTCATTATGAAAATAGCATTAAAAATCCTGCGATAACACCTAATAGTGGAATAGCCTCAATCAAACCAACACCAATAAACATTGTACTTAACAATGATCCTTTTAATTCTGGCTGTCTTGTAATACTTTCTAATGCTTTTGATACGACACGTGCATTCGCCAAAGCTGATCCAAGTGCTGATAATCCCATAACTAATGCCACTGCAATATATTTTAATTCCATGATAAAACTCCTTTAATTAATTTTTTATTCATCTTCATGATATTCAATCTTATGCCCAATATAAACCATAGATAATGTCGTAAACACATAGGCTTGAATAAACGACACCATAACAGAAAAGCCTTGCCAGATAATAGTCAACATGACCGTAGGTATGACTGTAGTAAATCCTGCTGCTAAACTTAACTGAGCAAGTAGAGCAATCAATACTTCACCAGCAAAAATATTTCCATATAAACGTAAAGCTAAAGTTAGCGTATTCGTAAATTCTTCTAAAATTTTAATAGGGAATAAAAATGCGACAGGTTTCAAATAGTTTTGTTTGATATAACGTTTAAATCCGTAGCGTTGTATACTTAAATAGTGACTCAATAAAATAACCATTAACGACAAACTCAAACACACTACAGCATTTGCTGTTGGTGCATTCCAAAATGAATACCCTCCGGCTTCAACAAAAAAAGGCAAGTCTAGTAAATTGGAAAATACAATGAATAAGAAAAGCGTCGTTGAAAAAATAGTCAGTGGCTTTCCAGCAACTTCCCACTTCACATTATCTGTCACAACACCTTTAATAAAATCCACTAGTAATTCCATTACAGTCTGGCCATGAGCTGGTCGGATTGATAATTTTCTAGTCATCCAAAAAATACAAACAATAACACACAACAACGTTATAATTGTTGACACTACAATCGAAAGCGTAAAACCTATCCCAAACAATTCGAAATCGAACGGTTTACTTTCCATAAACTCACCTCTTTTCCGCAAAATATCAATGAAAACATAAAGACTTTCCTT
Source organism: Granulicatella sp. WM01 (assembly GCF_004570605.1). Lineage (GTDB taxonomy): Bacteria > Bacillota > Bacilli > Lactobacillales > Aerococcaceae > WM01. Next base: position 6,997 of record NZ_SPPB01000053.1, read on the forward strand.
ATGCAATATACTCATTCTACTACTTATTTTTGAAAATATCAAAGTTTTTTATTCATAAAAAAATGTAATGGCTATCATTCATAAAAAGTCTTCTTTTTCTCCCATATTTCTCTTAAGATTTTCTTGTTTTCCAGTAGGACATCCAGTATTTTCATGAAACTTACAATTTGTCTGTTAGACTTATATTGTGTCACAAGACTTCATCTCCCTATTGTCTTAATCTACTTATTTCTTTTATTTGTTTTTCGTTAATTTTTATGATACATTATTCAAAAATAAAGGAGGGTTTTCATCATGTCTAATTGCATTTTTTGTCAAATTTTATCTAAAGAAATACCTAGTTACACCGTTTACGAAAATGAACACGTCTATGCCTTTTTGGATATTACACAAGTATCAAAAGGACATACACTCATTATTCCTAAACCACATGTAAAAGATGTTTTCGAGTGGACACCAGATATTGCCTCTTCCATGGGGGAAGCAATTGAAAAAGTATCAAAGGCACTAAAAAAAGCATTTCCAAACATGCAAGGATTGAATATCATCAACAATAACGGAGAACGTGCCTATCAAAGTGTCTTTCATTCACACATTCATCTTATTCCACGTTTTCCTGAGCAAGACGGACTTTCTATAACATTTGAACCCCATTCTCCTATGTATACACAAGAAGAAATGCATGCAATTGCTCAAACTATTACTCAAGCATTTTAAGGAGGATTACAATGTCAAAATTTTTTAAAGGATTTTTATTTGGTGGCTCTATTACCAGTATAGTAACTTTACTTCTGGTTAAATCATCTGGAAAAGAAAATCGACAAAAAGTTTCCCATTATTTACAAAATATCCAACAGAATGCCACACAATTAAACATGGCACTTTCTACATTAAATCAAGCAAAAAGAGAAATTACCTCTCAAGTTATCCCACAACTCAATCAATCTTTAAAAGATATTCAAACAACGCTACGTCATTTCAAAGAGGATAATCAACCACGTTTAAAACGTATTCAAGATAAAGTCAACACGTTACAATCACACATAAAATCAAATCAATCACAAGATTAGGAGTCTATATGTTTATTTTATTAGGTATTTTTATCGGATTTATTTTACCCATTCAAATCTGCTTAAACACAAAACTTAGCCAAAGTACTACCTCACCAATGATTGCTACATTTACGTCATTTATTGTAGGAAGTATACCACTAGCAATCGCCACATATATCGTAGACAAATCATTATTAATTTCTTCTGAAACACTATCTACTATTCCCTGGTGGGCATGGCTAGGTGGACCAATAGGTATTTTATATTTGATGAACAGCGTCATTTTATTCCAAAAATTAGGAGCATCTCAAGCTGCCATTTTACCTATTTTAGGACAAATTTGTACCGGATTAATTATTGATCATTTCGGACTATTTCATGCAAACGTTGTGCCTATCAATTTTTCAAAAGCTATCGGTGCTATTTGTGTCCTTATCGGTGTTCTGGGAACTGTACCAAAAGTCTCGCAGCACACAAACCAATCTAAGCGTTTAGCCTTATATCAACTGCTCGGCATTTCTACTGGAGCACTCAGTGCTATTCAAGCAACAATTAACGGACAACTAGGTGTTTCAATCAACTCATCTGTCAAAGCGAGTTTAATTTCATTTATTTTCGGGACACTCATTTGCATCATTATTTTACTAGTGACACGTCCTTTTCCAACAAAGGAATATTTTAAAGCACAATATAACCCTTGGTGGATGTGGCTAGGTGGACTAATTGGCGCCTCTTATGTATTAGGCATCACTTACCTTGTTCCTGTTATCGGAACAGGACTAGCCGTACTTACTTCACTACTGGGAATTACTGCTGGTGGATTATGCGTAGAACATTTTGGTTGGCTTCACACACCTGTTAAACCTATTACATTGAAGCAATTTATTAGTTTAACGATTATGATATTAGGTATCTTGTTTATTCAATTTTTTTAATGTGTCATTTTTAATATAAATCAAATAAGAAACTGAAAAGAAAGTACCTAAACAACAAAAACTGCAGGGACCTAACGTTTATAAACGATAAGTTCCTGCAGTTTTAAAAATATCACTTAAAACAATGTAACTGGGAAGAAAGCTCTAAATATAAAATAAAAAAGTCAAAAAATCTTTCCATCATTATCACGTATCATCAAAGCGCAAAACATCAAACTATGAAATAACAATAATGATCAATGCTATACCACAAATCAAACCATTTTGGAATCACATATTGCTTTTGATATTAGATGCATTACCAACATCACTCGATAAGAATTCTTGATATTTCAACTATCCATGAAGTCGGTTTGTTGAATTGACGAAACAAACCGTCATCTTTTCTATTCTTTTAATAAAAAATACAGAGTAATAATCAACTCATCTTATATCAAGTTGATCATTACCCTATTTTTAATAACAAGACTAGCTTTTTCTTAGTTCCATTAAAATCTAATGCTATTCACTCAAAATTACATATAGCACCTCAAGACTATCTAACAAAAAATCTTACATTAAGGAGTAAAACATTAATGTAAGATTTTTTGTTAAGTTTTATCTATCCTTATACTAACAAAAGACTCGTCTTACCGGTTCCTTTATTATAGACCATTTTATGTGATACTTATTTTGCCAAACTTTGATTAGCCGTAATAATTGCTAATTTGTAGACATCTTCCTCATTACAACCACGAGATAAATCTGAAATTGGCTTATTCAACCCTTGTAAAATTGGGCCAATCGCCTCAAATCCCCCTAAACGTTGTGCAATTTTATAGCCAATATTTCCAGATTGAATTTCTGGGAACACAAAAACATTCGCTTTCCCTGCAACAGATGAACCTGGTGCTTTTTGTTCAGCTACTGCTGGAACAAAAGCTGCATCAAACTGTAGTTCTCCATCAATTTGATAATGTGGAGCTAGTTTTTGCGCAATTTCTGCTGCTTCAATCACTTTTTGTGCCTCTGGAGCTTTAGCAGATCCTTTTGTTGAAAAACTCAATAACGCTACTGTTGGTTCAATATCAAAAATTTCTGCTGTTTTTGCACTTTCAATCGCAATTTCTGCCAATTCCTGTGCCGTTGGATTAATATTAATTGCACAATCTCCAAACACATAACGTTCACGTTCACCACGCATCATAATAAAAGCACCACTTGTTCGAGATACACCTGGCTTAGTTTTGATAATTTGTAGAGCTGGACGAACTGTATCCCCTGTTGAATGAATTGCACCAGACACCATACCTTCAGCAATGCCCATATACACAAGCATCGTTCCAAAATAATTGCCGTCATTTAAAATGCTCTGTGCTTCTTCTGAACTCACTTTACCTTTTCTTCGTTCCACAAAAGCTGAAACCATTTCCTCTTTTTTAGGATAATCACTAGGATTTAAAATGGTTATCTCATCAATAGACAATCCCCGTGAACTAGCTAATGCTCTAATCTCATCTGGATTTCCCAATAAAATTGGCTCAACCAAATCATCAGCACGTAAACGTACCGCCGCACCTAATACTCGGACATCTGTTGCTTCTGGAAACACAATAGGAATATTTTTTCCCACAATTTTCTTTTTCAAACTTTGAAATAAACTCATTTCACCACACCTTTCTTTACTATGTATCATACTACGATTTCACAAAAAAAGGTAGTTTTTTTGTAGGAAATTTGCGTATTTTTTCAAAATAACACCTGTACATTTGTTATCAACATACGAACGAATTTAGAAAAATTTTGATTTATTTCAGTAACCGTTACCAAAATTTTCAAGATTCATTTGAAGTATCCTATTTTAATATCACTATCGTTTATTTTCTCTATGTGATAAACATATAATAGAAAACAATTGTAATAATAACTACACATTAGAAATATGCTACAATCATACAAAAAAACTCGTTTCAAAACAAGAAACGTATTCGAACATAAAAAAGCACCTTCCCAAAAAATGAGAAAAGTGCTTGAAAACGTTGATATAATAAGGTTTAACGTTTTGAGAATTGGCTTGCTTTACGAGCAGCTTTAAGACCTGGTTTTTTACGTTCTTTCATACGTGGGTCACGTGTTAATAAGCCTGCAGCTTTTAACGCACCACGGAAATCTGGGTCAACTTGCAATAACGCACGTGCGATACCGTGACGTGCTGCACCAGCTTGACCTGTAAATCCGCCACCATTTACGTTTACATAAACGTCATAGCTTCCTAATGTTTCTGTTAAATTTAATGGTTGTTTAACAACTTCATGTAAGTAAGCAAATGGAATATATTCTTCAATACTTTTTTTATTGAAAACAATGTTTCCTGTACCTGGTACTAAAATTACACGAGCAGTTGAATGTTTACGGCGTCCTGTGCCTCTATATTGAACTTGTGCCAATGTTATGTCCTCCTTAGATTAAGTTTGTAATGTCTAATACTTCTGGTTGTTGTGCAGCATGTGGATGCTCTGAACCACCATATACGTTCAATTTTGTGAACTGTCTGCGACCTAAAGAGTTTTTACCTAACATCCCTTTAACTGATAACTCTACTAAACGACGTGAATCATTCGCACGTAATTCACCAGCTGTACGAGCTTTCAATCCACCTGGGTGGTTTGAGTGACGATAATAAATTTTATCTGTAGCTTTTTTACCTGTCAATTTCACTTTGTCTGCATTAATCACAACAACAAAATCACCTGTGTCAACATGTGGTGTGTATTGTGGTTTCATTTTTCCACGCAAAACGTTTGCTACGACTGCTGATAAACGTCCTAAAGGAACATCAGTTGCATCAATCACATACCATTTACGTTCTACTTCGCCTGGCTTAGCCATATATGTTGTACGCATTATTCTTCCTCCAATTTTACAAATCCTTGTTTGTTACATAATAAGTTTCCGGGGCTCATCATGGGGCAAACAATACCGTTTATTATTCTATCTAATTTACGACTATTTGTCAATTAGCAGTTGCATTTTTTATGATTTTTATCAATCGAATGTGATAATGTCTTAAAGTAATCGAATGACAAAATGTCCCAAAATGATAAACTAGAGATATGAAAAGGATAGAATTAACAGTGAATGAAATAAAAAAATATAACGTCATCAAAGCCGTTCATCATGGCAAAAAAACAAAACAACGTGCCTGTGTTGAATTAACTTTATCATTAAGACAAATTAACCGACTACTTCACAATTATGTTCAATTGGGTAAGTCAGCTTTTTCTCATAAAAATAAAAAACGCTCTCCAAAGCATAGTCTACCTGAATCTACTAAAACTTTTATTGTAGAACTATACCAATCATTTACCAATTTAAAACCTAATGTTGTTCATTTTACTGAAATGTTAAAACAAGAACATGGCATCAATTTAACAGATACAACTGTTCGTACCATTCTCTATAACCATGGGATGATTTCTCCCAAAACACATCGTAAAACAGTAAAACGACTAAAACAACAGAAAAAAGTAGCACAACAGGTGAGACATGAATTGTCTATAAACTTACCCCGTTCTTGTGAGTTTCTAGCAGATAGTGACACTATCCACCCTAGTCGTCC
>NZ_SPPB01000054.1 GCF_004570605.1 Granulicatella sp. WM01
CACACAAAAGCGTTGGTTATTGAAGCATTTAATGGGGATATTTTCTTGAATATCGCTGACAACATTTATGCCACACGTTGTTTGTTAACACATGAAGAGCATTCAGCGGTGTTTGATTTGGGTGAGAATATAAAAAAAGAAAGACGCCAATACGTTCCACCACAATCACATCCGTGGAAACTGGCATCTTTCAAACGCTATCTCAAGAGTATTGGAAAAACTCTTGAAGAGTATCAAGACAACAAGCCTGCTTGATACTTTAATAGCATACATTATTTTGCCCTATAAGTGCAATGATTTTTTTGAAAATCATTGCACTTATAGTGGCCCACATTTTGGGACATTTTCATTTTCGATTGACATATTATTTTATCTTATTATAGTGTATAATAAAAAAAGAAGGAAGGAGAGAGTAGATTTGTTTACACCATTACAAGTTTATAGTGCCAATAGTTTGTTAAAAAGTCCTATGTCTGTAAAACAGTATGTTGCTGATGCATTTAAAAAAGGCTATACAACTCTAGTGTTGAGCGAATGGAAAACTTTATCCAGTTCTGTCGAGTTTATACGTTTGTGTCAGGAAAAACAACTTAAAGCCTTAATTGGATTAGAAATCCCTTGGAAACATTATACACTTCAGTTATTAGCGTTAAATACAACGGGCTATTTTGAACTTGTTGATTTGTCAAGTCGGTTATTAAGTAATCAAACGTTCTTACTTTCAGATTATCCTAATATTGCGTGTATATTAACGCAAATAGTATCCTTAGAGCATCTTGAAGAATTACGGGAGTACTGTAAAGAGCGTGTTTATGTTGCTGTGCAAGTACAAGAAATTGAGCTATATGAATGGGCAAATAAATATACCTTACCCATGTTAGCCAATAAACGTGTGATGTATGCTAATCCAAGCGACTACCGAGCATTAAAAATTTTGAATGCTATTGAAACCAATGACACACTTAATCGGATGAGTATTCAAGATGTTGGAAAAGATTATTTGCCAAAAGCTAATGATTTTAAATACCAATTTGAGCAAGAGAAATTAGGGCAAATTATTCAGAATACACAAGCATTTTATGATTGTATTGAACTAAACATTCCAGTGCAGCAGACTTTATTGCCAAAATTTTCAGAACGTGCGGATGATTTATTAAAAGAAATTGCTTTTAAGGGGTTGCGTGATAAACAGTTAGACACATCGATTTATGTGGAGAGATTACATAAAGAATTAGCGATTATTGCACAGATGAAATTTTCAGATTATTTTTTAATTGTATGGGATTTAATGAAATATGCCCATAAAGAAGGGATAATGACTGGAGCAGGTCGTGGCTCGTCGGCTGCATCATTGGTGTCGTATTGTTTAAATATTACAAAAGTTGATCCAATTAAGCATCATTTGTTGTTTGAGCGATTTTTGAATCCTGAACGGTATACAATGCCTGATATTGACTTAGATTTTCCAGATAATAAACGCCAAGATATGTTGCATTATGTCGCACAAAAGTATGGATATGATAAAGTGGCACAAATTTCTACATTTGGAACGTTTGCAGCTAAACAGTCATTGCGTGATGTGGCTAGAGTGTTTGGGTTTTCTCCTAAAGAATTAAAACAAATTAGTGATATGGTGCCATTTGAGTTGAAAATTACATTAAATAGAGCTTTGGAACAGTCAACTAAATTAAAACAGTGGATTGAAAAAAGTGAGCTTAATCAAGAAATTTTTCAATTGGCATGCAAAATTGAAGGTCTACCTAGACATGTATCCACTCATGCAGCAGGGGTTGTGATTAGTGATAAACCGTTGTCAGAATTGACACCTGTCCAACATTTAGATGGACAAATTCAATTAACACAAATGACCATGCAAGATGTTGAATATATTGGATTGCTAAAAATGGATTTTTTAGGTTTAAAAAATTTATCTATTTTAGCTGATGCTCAAACGGCAGTTCGGCAGTTTGAGGATCAATTTGATATTTGGCACATTGATTGGCAAGATGAACAAACTTTGCAAGTGTTTGCTAGAGCAGATACAGAGGGGATTTTTCAATTTGAATCAACTGGAATTAGGCGTGTTTTGGAACAAATCAAGCCACAATCTTTGGAAGAAGTCGCTGCAGTAAATGCTTTATATCGTCCAGGTCCTATGGAACAGATTGGACATTATGCTTTGCGAAAGCATAAACGTGAGCAAGTGAGTTATCCTCATAAAGATTTACAACCTATTTTGGAGGAAACCTACGGTATTATTGTATATCAGGAGCAAGTAATGCAAATAGCTTATCAAATGGCAGGATTTTCTTTAGGTGAAGCTGATTTGTTACGCCGTGCTATTGGGAAAATGAAAAAAGATGTTATGGCATCTGAAAAAGTGCATTTTATTACTGGAGCACAAAAACGAGGGTATTCACTAGAAGATGCGACAACAGTTTATCAGTATATTGAGAAGTTTGCTAATTATGGATTTCCAAAATCTCATGCTTTAGCTTATTCTATGTTGGCCTATCAGCTCGCATATATTAAAGCATATTATCCACAAGCCTTTTATTTGGCATTGTTGCTACATACAAATGCTAAAAGTGAACGTTTTACAATGTATTTAATGGAAGCTAAACGACATGGTATTGAAGCCGTTGTGCCTAGCATTAATCAGAGCCAAAGTATGCATAGAATCTTGTCAAATAAACGTATTTTATTTGGGTTGTCTGCTATTCAAGGGATTAGACGTGATATGCGTCAATATATATTAGATGAGCGTAAACGTGGAGGGAAATTTACTTCTTTTGATAACTTTATTGATCGTATGCCAGATAAGTATACTAAAGATGAGTATTTAGAAACGTTAATTTACGCAGGTGTTTTTGATGAATTTGGTGAAACAAGATCAAAGTTAATTAACAATATTTCAGTTACTAAAACAAATAAAAATTTACTGGATAAAACTTTTTTGACACCAATATATGAAGAAGTAGTAGAAATTCATTCAGATGTGTTAATGGAAAAAGAAAAAGAAATTTTAGGATTTAGTGTATCTACACATGAATTAGATAAATATGCACATTATTATGATAAGCAGTATATCCAATTTTCTCATCATGTATTGGAAAATGATTATGTGTATTTATTAGGGTATTTAAAAAAAATACGGAAGATACAAACTAAAAATGGGAAACGTATGGCGTTTGCTGTGTTAGAAGATCAGTTTGCAAAAATATCTTTAACGATTTTTCCAGAAGTATATACACGACATATTGCACATTTTGAAGAAGATACAGTAATTGTAGTATCAGGTAGAATTGATTTAGATAATCGGGGAGAAAAAATTTGTGTGGTTAATACAATGTATACATTACACGATTTTGAACAAAAAATTTATCAAAAAGAGCATATTTGTTTTATTAAGGTAAAAAATATTGCTCAACAACAATTGGTTATTAAAGAATTGGTAAGACACAAAGGAGATACACCAGTTGTTATGTATTTGGAAGATACGCAACAGTATCATCAATTACCTGAAAAATATAACATCAATTTTCAGAAACAACTACAAGATGGACTTGCCTTTATTGTAGGAGAGGACAATATTGTATATAAAAAAAGAAAAAACGTTTAAAAATTTAGAGATAACACAAGACATTTTGCGTAAAAAATGGTATGATAACAATGAAAAGTGAGTGAAAAGTACATTGAAAACAATATAATCTTTTCATTAATAAAACATGTTTTAGAGGTGAGGAAATGAAACGCATTGCTGTTTTAACAAGTGGTGGAGATGCACCAGGCATGAACGCAGCAGTTCGTGCAGTCGTTCGTAAAGCCATTAACGAAGGAATGGAAGTTTTTGGCATTAACTACGGATATGCAGGCTTAGTTGCAGGAGATATTCGTCAACTAAGTGCAAAAGATGTTAGTGACACAATTAGTCGTGGAGGAACGTTCTTATATTCTGCACGCTATCCAGAATTTTCACAGGTTGAAGGCCAATTAAAAGGCATTGAGCAGTTGAAAAAATTTGGAATTGAAGGCTTAGTTGTTATTGGAGGCGATGGATCGTATCGTGGAGCCTTAGCTCTAACTAAACACGGTTTTCCAGCTGTCGGTATTCCAGGAACGATTGATAATGATATTCCGGGAACGGATTATACTATTGGTTTTGATACTGCAGTCAATACGGCTTTAGAAGCATTAGATAGAATTCGTGATACAGCAACAAGTCACATTCGTACGTTTATCGTTGAGGTAATGGGACGTAATGCAGGAGATATAGCTTTATGGGCTGGTGTTGCTAGTGGAGCAGAGCAAATTATTATTCCAGAAGTGGACAGTGATATGAAAGTTATTGCTGAAAAAATTCAAGAAGGACGACGTAAAGGAAAAAAACATACCCTGATTGTGTTGGCTGAAGGCGTTATGGGTGGTATTGAATTTGCAGAAAAACTATGGGGACATGGTGAACAGCATACTCGTGTATCTGTTTTAGGACATGTTCAACGTGGTGGGTCTCCAAGTGCAAGAGATAGAGTTTTAGCAAGTATGTTCGGTGCAAAAGCCGTTGATTTATTACAACAAGGCATTGGTGGTGTTTGTGTTGGTATTCGTCAAGATAAAATCATTTACAGTGATATTATTGAAACATTGGAAAACGGCAAACATCAGCCTAATTTAGATTTGTTAACATTAAATGAAGAAATTTCTGGTTAAATAAAATTATTTTTTACAAAGGAGTAAATCAAATGAAAAAGACAAAAATTGTATGTACTTTAGGACCATCTAGTCAAACTGTTGAACAGTTAGTTAAAATGATTAATGCAGGAATGAATGTTGCTCGTTTCAATTTCTCACACGGATCACATGAAGAACATTTAGAACGTTTTAATGCATTAAAAGAAGCACGTAAAATTACAGGAAAACCATGTGCAATCTTATTAGATACTAAAGGCCCAGAAATTCGTACACATGATATGAAAGATGGTGCTATTCAACTGGAAACAGGAGAAGTCGTACGCATTGCAATGACGCAAGTTGAAGGAACAAAAGATCGTTTTTCAGTATCTTATCCAGATTTAATTCATGATGTTAAAGTAGGCAGCCGTATTTTAGTAGATGATGGCTTAGTGTCATTAGAAGTTATTGAGATTGATGAAGCCAACCAAGATATTGTTACACGTGTTGAAAACTCAGGAATTATAAAAAATAAAAAAGGTGTTAACGTGCCTAATGTAAGTGTAAAATTACCGGGTATTACACCTAAAGATGAGGCAGATATTCGCTTTGGTATAGCAAATGGTATTGATTACATTGCTGCTAGTTTTGTACGTCGTGCAAGTGATGTGTTAGAAATTTCTAAAATTTTAGCTGAAGAAAATGCAACACATATTCAAATTATTCCTAAAATTGAAAATCAAGAAGGTGTTGATAATATTGATGAAATTTTAGCCGTTTCTCACGGATTAATGGTTGCACGTGGTGATTTAGGGGTTGAAATTCCAACTGAGGAAGTGCCTATTGTTCAAAAAATGTTAATAAAAAAATGTAATGCTGTTGGAAAACCAGTTATTACGGCGACTCAAATGTTAGATTCTATGCAACGTAATCCACGTCCAACACGTGCAGAAGCAGGAGATGTGGCAAATGCTATTTTTGATGGAACAGATGCTGTAATGTTATCAGGTGAATCAGCAGCAGGAGATTATCCATTAGAAGCTGTGACAACAATGGCAAATATTTGTATTCGTACAGAAAAAGCATTGCAAAATTCTCATGTATTTGATTTTAAACAATTTAAACACGATACAACAGAGGCTATTGGACGTTCAGTTGGACACAATGTACGTAATTTAGATATTGATACAATCGTGGCAGCGACAGCTTCAGGTCATACAGCACGTATGATTTCTAAATATCGTCCAAATTCTAATATTATTGCATTGACATTCTCTGAAAAAACACAACTAGGTTTGTCATTAGTGTGGGGAGTTCATGCAGTTTTGGTTGATCCAGTTCAATCTACAGATGATATTTTTGAACAGGCTGATATTGTTTCTAAAGAAACAGGCTTTGCTAAAACTGGCGATACAATTATTGTAACGGCAGGTGTTCCAGTAGGTCGTGCAGGAACAACAAATATGATGAAAATTCAAGAAGTTCAATAATACATTATAATAAATGATAATGGATTCGTGTTGATGAACGAAAGGTTCGTCAACGCGATTTTTGTTTATGAAAAATGGCATAAATTTGTGTTACACAATAAAAGGTTAACATATAGTATTCTATGTAAAGTCTTGTAAACTCAAAATCGTATAAAGCTATTGTCACGTTTATGAGTTATATAATTAATATTTTATCTTATGGACCAAAAAAATTAATGTAATAGTGGCATTTATGTGTATCGTTATTATTTTAAGTGTTTATTTCTATTTAGTAGCATGTTATCAAACAATGAATAGTATGTATGAAGTGTTCAAAAAATAATTAACATCATATTATTAGATAAGCGTGATGATTTAGTCGTTGTTATCCATAATACTTATTAATGCTAGTAAACTAACATTTAAGATAATTTGAACCATGATTAGTGGCTGTCTTATCTTAGGTTAGGAGTATTAGAAAAAATAAGGATATAAATATAGAAAATTAAACAGAGAATGATGTAAGCTGTTAAAAAATAGTGTAATGGCTAAATTTTTATTGGCTACGATAATTGAATTAAATAGGGGATATCAATTTTATATTTTAGATACTATAAGTTTATTATTTTAGTTAGAAATGATAAGGGGAATTTATAAGAAAATTGTACTAAATAAAGACAGATATATAGACAATTTTATGATTTTAAGCTATTCTAATGAATGGCTATAAAAACTAGCATTATGATGTATGAGATAAAGAAAATAGGGATACGTGATTATGCATATTTATGACACTCTATTTTTTATTGTAAAACAGTAAGATGATTAGGAGATAGGAAATGAATAAAATTGTAATTAATGGAGGGAAAAGTTTATCAGGAGAGATTGTTATTAACGGAGCAAAAAATAGTGTTGTGGCACTAATTCCGGCTGCCATTTTAGCGGAATCTCCTGTTACTTTGGAAGGTGTACCAGATATTTCAGATGTCCATTCCTTAATAGAGATTTTAAAAGATTTTCATGTAGATGTTACTTTTGAAAATGGAGTATTAACAATTGATCCTACACATATTCAATCAGTCCCTATGCCGACTGGAAAAATTCAAAGTTTAAGAGCATCGTATTATTTTATGGGAGCTACTCTAAGTCGATTTAACGAAGGAGTCATTGGTTTACCGGGAGGATGTTTTTTAGGACCACGTCCGATTGATCAACATATTAAAGGATTTGAGGCTCTTGGGGCAAGTGTAAAAAATGAAAGAGGAGCAATTTATTTAAAAGCTAAGGAACATGGATTAGCAGGTACACGTATTTACTTAGACGTTGTGTCTATTGGTGCAACAATTAACTGTATTTTGGCTGCTGTGAAAGCAAAAGGAAAAACAATTATTGAAAATGCTGCAAGAGAACCAGAAATTATTGATGTTGTTACATTATTAAATAATATGGGTGCAAAAATTCGTGGAGCTGGGACAGATGTTATTCGGATTGAGGGAGTATCTCATTTAAGTGGGTGTACACATACAGTTATTCCTGATCGTATTGAGGCAGGAACTTATTTAGCATTAGCAGCTGCATGTGGTTCTGGAATACGTATTAAAAATGTTATTGTTGAGCATATAGAAAGTTTTATTGCAAAATTAGAAGAAATGGGTGTGCAGTTAGCTATTGGAGAAGATGATATTTTTGTGTACCCAAGTGAGACTTTAAAAATGGTGTCTATAAAGACGCAACCTTATCCTGGTTTTGCAACAGATTTACAACAACCTATTACACCATTATTATTAAAAGCCAATGGTACAGGAACCGTAATGGATACTATTTATCCTAAACGTGTGAAACATATTGCAGAATTAGTGCGTATGGGAGCAATGAGTAAAGTTGAAGGAGATACAATTCATTTAACGGGATCTTTAGATGGTTTAACAGGTGCAAAGGTTCAAGCGAGTGATTTAAGAGCTGGTGCGTGTTTAGTTATTGCAGGCTTAATGGCAAAAGGTACGACAGAAATTTACGGTGTTGAACATATTTTAAGAGGATATGCACACATTATAGATAATTTAACCGCTCTTGGAGCAGATATACAAATGATTCAAGAATGAAATGAGGAATGGTATGGAAAACGTATGGACTTTAGAACAATTAGATAAAGAGCCATTAAAAGAAATTTATAAATATGCTAAAGAATTGAATATCCCTTCGTATAGTCAAATGAGTAAAAAAGAATTATGTATGGCAGTTATTCGTGCTCAGGAAGAAACACAAGGTTTTTTTACTGTTGAAGGTGTATTAGATATTATTCAAAGTAATTCTGATGTATATGGTTTTTTAAGAGCAATCAATTATACACCTAGCCAAGAAGATATTTATATTTCTAATTCGCAAATGAGACGTTTTGATTTACGTAAAGGAGATTTAGTTAAAGGAACAGCTAGACGTCCAAAACAAGGGGAACGACGAAATGGACTGATGCATGTATTAGCAGTTAATGGAGAAAATCCAGAAAAGGCAAAAGATAGAAATCATTTTCCAGGACTTGTTCCAATTTATCCTAATCGTCAAATCACTTTAGAACATCAGCAAAAAGAATTGACAACACGTTTAATTGACTGGGTAGCACCTATTGGATTTGGTCAGAGAGGCTTGATTGTTGCACCACCTAAAGCAGGGAAAACATCTATTATTAAAACAATTGCTAAAGGAATTAAAAAAAATCATCCAGATACACATCTGATTTTGTTATTAATTGATGAACGTCCAGAAGAAGTGACAGATTTAGAAAGAAGTGTTGATGGAGAAGTTGTGTATTCAACCTTTGATCAACAGCCAGAAAATCATACACGTTTGGCAGAACTTGTTTATGAGCGTGCTTTAAGACTGGTAGAAGAACGTAAAGATGTTGTTATTCTAATGGATAGTATTACACGTTTAGCTAGAGCGTATAATTTAGTGATTCCACCTTCAGGACGTACGTTAAGTGGAGGAATTGATCCTGCTGCTTTTTATAAACCTAAACGTTTCTTTGGAGCGGCACGTAATATTGAAGACGGAGGAAGTTTAACCATTATTGCAACAGCTCTAATTGATACTGGTAGTCGTATGGATGATGTGATTTATGAAGAATTTAAAGGTACGGGAAATATGGAACTACACTTATCAAGGGAATTGGCACAAAGACGTATTTTTCCTGCTATTGATATTAAACGTTCAGGTACTCGCCGTGAGGAATTGTTATTAGATAAGAAAACGATTGAATCAACTTGGAAAGTGAGAAATAGTATGAAAGGTGATTCTTTAGAATACACAGAAGCTATTTTAAAAGGCATGTCAGCGACTAGAACAAATCAAAGTTATTTTAAAGCCTTACGTGAAGAATAAAAGAATACTCCCAAAAGTTAGAGTACAGTAAATTTTATTGTTTGCCAGTTAGATAAAGTATGAAAATTTTATTAATAGATATAGTGAAACAAACTGAACATAATGTGTTAAATATAGACTGACAATGTACATAAGATTAACAAAAACAGAAAAATAGAGTAAACAAACAATCGTATTGGCAACAAAAGAGGGAGTCAACACGATTGTTTTATATTACTTAGTGAAGTAAATTAATATCATTTGACAAACCACTGTCAAATATAAGTGTACTCACTTATGCCACGCATTAAGTCAATAAAGGTTTAAATCAAAACAAAATGATTTTAAATTAGGAATAATTATCCTTGGTCTGAAGTCATTTTTTTAATGTAGGAATTTTTAGTTGTATTTGTTTGCCTTAATAAGTTGTCATCTTATTTGTTTTAACGTATAGTATAACTAAGAAAAGTAAAGAGGAAGAAAAAGATGCGATTAGATAAATTTTTAGTTACAGTAGGCATTGGAACACGTAAAGAAGTTAAGAGTCTTATTAAGCAAAAAAGAGTGAGTGTTAATGGTCAAATTGCAAAGCAAAATGATTGCCACATTGATGAATATCTAGATACAGTTTGTTTAGATGATAGTGCACTCGTGTACAAAAAATATGTGTATGTTATGTTACATAAACCGCAAGGAGTCGTCAGTGCTACAGAAGATGCAAAAGATAGGACAGTTTTGGATTTGTTGGATAAGTCTTATCAGTCAGTTTTTCCAGTAGGGAGACTAGATAAAAATACGGAAGGATTATTATTGTTGACAAATGATGGGAAATTAGCGCATGATTTACTGTCACCTAAAAAACATATTGATAAAATATATTTTGCTTTATTAGAAAAAAATGCTAGTCATGATGATATTTTAGCCTGTCAACAAGGTGTAGTGCTAGACGATGGATATTGCTGCATGCCAGCAAAATTAGTCATATCTAATGAACAACCAAATGCTGTTCATATCACAATACAAGAGGGAAAATTTCATCAAGTGAAAAGGATGTTTCAAGCTCTTGGAAATAAAGTGATATACTTAAAACGAGAGTCTATGGGAACATTATGTTTAGATGAGAAGTTAGCTCTGGGAGAATACCGAGAATTAACGTCTGAGGAGTTAGTAGCATTAAAAGATTTGGTACAACAGAAATAATATTTGACATTAAACTGTAATATAGATAAAATAAGTAAGCATACGACATAATGCAAATAATTGAAATTATAATGATTGAATAGAAATATAAATATGATAGGAGGTGCCGATATGGGTCCTAATGACATGCACCAGGTTACCACTATCATTGTTGCAGTGTTAACAGCTATTATTGGAATAGCAGCTGGATATGTATTTCGTAAATCGACTTATGAAAAAAAACTGGAAAAAACACGTCAAACGGTTGAGTTATTATTAGAAGATGCGAAAAAAGATGCAGATATGACATTAAAAGACGCTGAGTCGGAAAAAAAAGCATTATTATTAAGTGCAAAAGAAGATGTTCAACATTATCGTACAACGGTTGAAAACGAAGTGAAAGAACGTAGGAATGATGTTTTAGAGCAAGAAAAACGTATTCTTCAAAGAGAAACAAACTTAGACAAAAAAGATGAATTACTTGTAAGACGAGAACAATCTATTAATGATAAGGAAAAAAATCTTGAAAGTCGTCATCAGCAGTTAGTGGAGGAAGAACAAAAAATTCAAGAATTGCTTGTACAACAAGAAAAGGCTTTAGAAGAAGTTGCTTCCTTAACAAAAGATGAAGCAAGAGAGCTTATTTTAGATGAATTGAATCAAAAATTAGAGCACGAACGTGCAGCATTTATTCGTGAGTCAGAAGATGATGCACGACGTGTTGCAGATCGCAAAGCAAAAGATTTGATTTTACAAGCTATGCAAAGAAATGCGTCTGATTTGGTTTCAGAAAATACCGTTTCAGTTATTGCCTTACCAAGTGATGATATGAAAGGTCGTATTATCGGACGTGAAGGACGTAATATTAGAACACTTGAAACTTTAACAGGAATTGACGTTATTATAGATGATACACCAGAAGCAGTCGTTTTAAGCGGTTTTGATCCAATTCGACGAGAAATTGCAAAAATGACTTTAGAAAAACTCACTAAAGATGGACGTATTCATCCAGCACGTATTGAGGAAATGGTTGAGAAATCACGTAAAGAGTTGGATGAACGGATTAGAGATATTGGGGAAAAAGCAGTATTTGATGTTGGTGTACATACGTTACATCCAGATTTAATTAAAATTTTAGGGCGATTGTATTTCAGAACAAGCTATGGACAAAATGTATTGAATCATAGTATTGAAGTAGCACGCTTATCAGGATTGTTAGCGGGCGAGTTTGGGGAAAATGTTGATTTAGCCAAACGTGCAGGTTTACTACATGATTTAGGAAAAGCTCTTGATCATGAAGTAGAAGGTTCGCATGTTGAAATTGGTGCAGAATTTGCTAAAAAATATAAAGAGCACCCAATTGTAGTTAATGCAATCGCTTCTCATCATGGCGATGTTGAGGCAACATCAATGATTGCATCGATTATAGCCATTGCAGATGCATTGTCAGCAGCTAGACCTGGAGCACGTAGTGATTCGTTAGAAAATTATATTAAACGCTTGGAAAAATTGGAAGAAATTTCAAACAGTTTTAAAGGCATTGATAAGAGTTATGCCATTCAAGCGGGACGTGAAGTACGTGTACTAGTTAAACCTAATGAATTGAATGATGATCAGACTATCATTTTGGCTAGAGAAATTAAAGAGAAAATAGAATCTGAATTAGATTATCCAGGACATATCAAAGTAACAGTGATACGTGAATTACGTTCAGTAGAATATGCTAAATAATTGTTATTATGTCAAAAAGCTAAAAAAGGGGTGTACAATAAATCGTGTTGGTGAACAAAAAAGTTCGCCAACACGATTATTTTTTTATAGAAAAAAGTGAAGCAAACCAGTAAACTATAAGTTGAGAGAAAATAGTAAAGAGGTGCTTCACATGG